>NZ_JBXWSF010000030.1:0-45100 GCF_059613285.1 Ruegeria sp. BHSB058
ATGGAACGGATTTCTGGCTACGTTCCGTGGCTGGGCATCCGCGTCAGGTGTATCCCGGGGCATTCTGGAGGTTTTGGCAATATACCGGAACGGGTCTGGTTCCAGGTGTGAACGGAAAGGTCGATATCAACGTCTTTCGTAGCGGGCCCGAAGTCTGGTTGCGATGGAAGGCGGGAGAGATCGGATAGGGATTCGGGCAAGGCAATTGCATGTTCTGTTGTGCGCAATGCAAGCCGCAAATATGCCGGGGTAAGTCACTTTTTCACGACGGTGTCGAAGTTTCACGCTGACAGCCCTCGTAGAAGCTTGACATAGCTCCGTTTTCACAATGTTAACAAATACGCGTCGTCTTTTTGACACCGGTCGGGCAAAAGTTGACGCCAAGTAAAAGGGAAGGGCAACATGGCAGAAATCTACTGGGCGCGGACCGACAGCAACACGGCCAATAACGCTAACTTGAACCTAACGGGTGCTCCGGCCGTTCAGATCGAGTTTCTCGACCAAACGCTCGGCGGAGCTGATGGGGATTTCGTACTTGAGGGCGATGCCGTGACGCCTGACCCCGATACTGTGGTGTCGATTGGGGGGCAGGTTTACAGTTTCTCGCTGGACATGGTCGCAACGCTTCCCACATTGAACAATCAGGGGGCTGGTCAGGTTCCAGACCAGTTCGAGGGCGATCCGGTCTACACTATCGTCGTTTATGACTATCCGACTGCTGGCGAAACAACCCGTCTGACATTCCTGCCGGAAAGCGACGCGACGCAGGCCGAAATGGATGCTTTTGGCAATGGTGCCATCGAAGTTCAGAACACTGACCTAAATCCGCCTCCGACACCTCTGTGTTTTGCTGAAGGAACGAAGATTCTGACGCCTCGGGGAGAGGTATCGGTTGAGGAAATGCAGGTTGGGGATACTGTTCTGGTCGCAGACGGCGCCCCGATGGCCATCCGTTGGATTGGTGCAAGCCGTTATGAACTGTCGAACGCAGACCAAAACGTGGCCCCGATCAAGATCGAAACCGGCGCATTCGGAGCGGATCTTCCTTCGCGGCCGCTGATCCTGTCACCGCAACACAAGATTGCCGTTTCCGGAGCGGGGCTAGAGATGCATTTCGGTGTGGACGAAGCCCTTGCGCCTGCGTGTGGCTTTGTCGGCCATCCGGGCGTAACGGTTCTGGAAGGGCAAGAAAGCGTGACCTACTACCATATCCTGCTGGAAAAACACGCGCTGGTCTATGCTCACGGGGTCGCGTCGGAGAGCTTCTATCCGGGTGAAATGTCGATGACCCTGGTAAGCGCTATCCAAAAACTGCGCCTTTCACGCGTGTTGACCCGGATGGGCGTGCGTGGCGGGGAAGGATTCGGACCAACCGCGCGCGCATCGCTTACTAGGCGCGAAATCGAGCAGCTTGTCGCGACAGGATCAGTTCGTGTGTTGGGGTATGAAGAATACGACGCGCCAAGTGAAGCGTTGAGTGCATAGCAAACCGCAAAAATTTGCATCCGTGGTACTGACGAATAGCTCGGATATCAAAATCAAATGAGGGCAACACGAGGATGTTTGCCCTCATTTAGAACCGGATCAGTTTTTTGCTGGATTTTTCTCCCGTTGGTATGTCTCCCAAAGGTCCGGCCTGCGGGTCCGGGTAATTTCTTTCGACTGATCGTGTCGCCACTCGGCCACTTTACCATGGTGACCTGACATTAGCACGTCGGGGATGGGCCGATTCTTCCATTCGGCGGGGCGGGTGTATTGCGGGTGTTCCAACATGCCCGAAGAAAAGCTCTCTTCCTCCGCCGAAGCCTGATTGCCCAAAACGCCGGGGATCAGGCGAACAGTGGCGTCGATGAGAGCCTGCGCAGCGATTTCGCCACCGGTCATCACGAAATCCCCGAGACTGACTTCCTGAACGCCATAGTGTTCTAGAACGCGCTCGTCGACGCCTTCGAATCGACCGCACAGAAGGGTCACGCCTTCGCATCGTGCAAGGTTCTTCATCAATGGCTGGTCCATCCGTCGTCCGCGTGGGCTGAGATAGATCAGGGGCCAATTACCCCGAACGCCGTCCATCGCATGTTCGATTGCGGCACCCAGAACATCGGCGCGCAACACCATGCCCGCCCCGCCACCCGCTGGTGTATCGTCGACATTTCGATGCTTACCGATGCCGAACTGGCGCAGGTCGATAGTTTCGAGTTGCCACAGCCCTTCCTGCAGCGCCTTACCAGTCAGGCTTTCGCCGAGCACGCCGGGAAAGGCCGACGGGAACAGCGTGATGATCTTGGCCTTCCAGACACCGTGCAGATCGGGTGTCGGCTCGATAAGCTCACGGGGTTTCAGAGACGGGCGAATGGCCTTTCGGCCATGCGAACGGGCGGGAGCGTCGGTCATGTTTCAAAACAACCCCTCTGGCGGGTCGGCAATGATGCGGCCAGAAGTCAGATCCACAGTTGGAACCGCAGCCATTGTGAACGGTAAAAGTACGGTGTTTTTTAACTCCGGCCCCTGAATTTCTAGTAGGTCGGACGCACCGTGGTTCTGGACTGATTTGACCTTGCCCAGTACCGCCCCGCCTGTGTCGACCACTTCAAGCCCGATCAGATCCGCATGATAGAATTCGTCATCCGGCAACGAAGGCAATTGATCGCGGCGCGCGAACAGGCGCAAGCCCTTAAGTGCGTCGGCTTGTTCCTTGGTTTCGACCCCACCCAGACGGGCAGCGAAACCACTCTTGATCGGGCGAGTAATAATGAGGTGGTAACGCTCCGAGCCGCCTTCATCGGTCAGAGGGGAGTAGGTTTCGATATCCTCGGGATTGGCGCAGAAGCTCTTCAGGCGCACTTCGCCCCGCACCCCAAAAGAGCCCGCAACCGTGCCGACGCAAATCAGGTCGCTCATCTTTGCCCTCCTTCACATAGTCTGGACACAACACGCCCCCCGGCATCAAGGCATCTTTCCGCATGAGCATTGCGTTCGTACAATACTCCGACAACAAAGGCGATTGCCATGAACAGAACTAGTCGGATGGGCCTGAACATATGCTTCTACCGTGTTCGGACTGTCAGTTGCTGGTCACGTGCTTCCCAGCCTGCGGTTTCCAGTTCTGGCGTGTCGGATTCTTCGTGCGGCCAGCCCAAACAAAAATATCCGATAAGTCGCCAATTTTCCGGCACGTCCAGATCGCGGTTCAGCCGATCAGGGTCAAGGATCGAAACCCAACCCAGTCCCAGCCCTTCGGCCCGCAAGCTGAGCCAGAACAGGGTGATCGCCGCAACGACGGAATAGTGCCGCATCTCGGGCATCGTGGCCGCGCCCAGTCCCTGTCCCTTGTCAGTCGCATCATCACAGAATACCGCCAATTGAATTGGGGCGTCTTTCATGCCCGACAGTTTCAGCCGACTGTATGTCCGGGCACGTTCGCCGGAATAGCCAGACAGCGCTTCGGCGTTAGCGGTTTCGAAATTCTCAAGTGCAGCTCTGCGAGCCGCTTGGGTTTCGACGCGGATCACGCGCCAGGGTTCGCTCAATCCTACCGATGGGGCTAGCCGAAATGCGTCGAGGCAGTGCGCCAGCACTGCCTCGTCCACAGGATCGGTGCGGAACCGGCGCACGTCGCGCCGGAGCCGCAACAACAGGTCGAACTGCGTGCGGAAATCTGCGCTGAAGACCTGATCCTGCACGCGCGCCCTGCTTATTCTTCGGCCGGTGCGGCGGCTTCAGCGGCCTTCGCTGCTTTCTCTTCGGCACGCTCCTGAGCTTTCTTGCCCGGAGTGCCTTTTTTCGGATTGCTGCGTTCGGCCTTGTCTTTGGCGCCAGCGGCTTCGAGCATGCGCGCGATACGGTCGGTAGGCTGCGCGCCCTGATCCAGCCAGTATTGGACCCGCTCCATATCCATCTTCACGCGTTCTTCGCTGTCTTTCGGCAGCAGCGGGTTATAGGTGCCCAGCTTTTCGATGAAGCGGCCGTCGCGCGGCATGCGGCTGTCAGCCGCCACGATGCGATAGAAGGGGCGCTTTTTCGAGCCGCCACGGGCCAGACGAATTTTCATTGCCATTGTGTGTCTCCTTTGATGGCGTTGACGGGACGCATCCCGTTATTCCTGGTGTTTCTTGTGGTGTCTGATGACTTCCTGAATGATGAAATTCAAGAAAGCCTTGGCGAAATCGGGGTCCAGGTCGGCCGTTTTCGCCAGATCTTCTAGTCGTGCGATCTGTGCCTCTTCGCGGGCTGGATCGGACGGGGGAAGGTCGTGTTCTGCCTTGAGCTTGCCAACGGCCTGCGTGTGCTTGAACCGCTCGCCCAGCGTATAGACAAGTATCGCATCCAGGCGATCGATGCTTTCGCGGTGCTCTTTCAGCAGTTCTGCGGCGCGTGCTACGGGATCGGATATGGGTTCAGTCAAGGGCCCATCCTTTCGGTTTGAACAGTGGGTCGGCATAGTGTCCGATCTCCATCTCGATACCATGCGCCAGCTGCGAGCTGCGCAGCTTTTCCGGCGACGGATGGCGATAGACTGCGTCGCTGCCGTCGATCGTCGCTGCCTCGTGATCCTTTTGGGCCCCGAGCCGTTCCGCAAGACGGATCGAGTCGAGGTTTTTCGGATCGATATAGCTTACGGCGGTTTCCCAGCCGAGTATGTCATAGAAGTAGCGCCGCGCCGCGTGGGTGGCTTCAAGCGCATAGCCCTGACCCGCCGCATCCGGCCAGATCACCCAGGCGATCTCGGCCTCGGGCCAGCCCGCCGGTTTCCATCCGCCGGCCATGCCATAGGTCTTGTCGGTTTTTTTGTCGTGGATCATCCACATTCCATAGCCGCGAATCTGCCAATGGCCGATCTCGGCAGCATAGAGCATCCACGATTCATAAGGGTTCAGCGGTCCACCCATGAAGCGGGCGCGATAGCTGGTGAACGTGGCCTTGAAATTCGGGTAATCCTCGGGCTCGGGTCCGCGCAGAATCAGTCGTTTGGTTTCGAGGGTCGGGATGGAGTTGGTCACGCGTAGGCCTCCACGCCGCCATTCACCAGATCAGCCGGGGCGGGATGTCGCCAGATTTCCGTAGTGCCGAATTTTGGGTGTTCATAGTGGCAATCGAACTCTGCACCCAACCGTTTGGCGACAGCTTTGCTGGCCAAGTTTGCCGGATCGATCAGCGAAATTGCGGTTTCCCAGCCTAATACGTCATAAGCATAGCTGCGCGCGACCAGCGCGGCCTCGGTCGCATAGCCTTTGCCAGTGGCATGGCTCATCAGTGTCCAGCCGATTTCGGGCTCTGGCCAGCCTTCGGGAAACCAAAGACCGATCCGGCCTACGTAAGCGCCGGTGTCTTTTTCTTCGGCACCCCAGAAACCAAAACCGCGAATTGCCCAGTGGCCCAGCAACATGGCAATCGATCGCCAGGTTTCATCCTTGCGCAGTGGCCCGCCGACGAACCTTGCCGCGTCAGAGGCGAAAAACTCGGCTTCCGCTTCTAGATCGTCAACAGACGGCGCGCGCAGGATCAGGCGCTCGGTTGTCAGAGTGGGAATTTGAAGGTCGATCATGCGTATGCCTCCGTCCCGCCGTTGGAGTCACTCGGAGAATGGCGATACACATGAATGGGTTCGTCGAAGGCAGTTTCAGCTTGCGTGTCGCGCAATGCCCCGACACGGCGGGCCACTGCCGCAGAGCGGACATTGTCCGGGTCAACATAGCTGACCAAAGAGGGCAGATCGTGGATTTCCAGCGCAAAGCTGCGCGCGGCGGCAACGGCTTCTGACGCGACGCCCCGACCTTCGGCGGTGGCGGTCAGCATATAGCCCAGTTCATGCTCATGATCGCCAAACTCCATGGCGACCGAAACAAAACCCATGACGATTCTGGTGGTCTTGTCCTCTATCGTCCAAACGCCCGCGCCGCGCAGCATCCAACCTGCAACGTATTGTGTGAAATCCTGCCACGCGCCCTTGCGGTCAAACGGGCCGTCCATATAGCGCGCGCGGTTTGACACCAGAATTTCGGCATAATCCTCGAAATCCCGCAACTCGGGCGCGCGCAGGATCAGACGCGCGGTCTCGATGCGCGGCACCAAAGCACCCAACTGCGCAGCCAGCGCGGCTGCGGGGCCGGTGGCCGGAGCCTCCCAGGGATATGCCGATGGGGCGTTCATTACTTCTTCTTGCCAAACCCGCTCAGGCCCTGAGGAAGACCCATGCCGCCGCCCAGACCGGGCAGACCGCCGGGCATTTTGCCGCCCATCGCCTTGGCCGCCTGTTCCAGAGCCTTGGGGTCCATGCCGGCTGCCATGTCTTCGGGCGAGGGGCCGCCTTTGCCGAACATCCCTTTCATGGCCTGTTTCAGCATGCCGCCCTTACCCATCTTGCCCATCTTTTTCATCATGTCCGACATCTGCCGGTGCATCTTGAGCAGCTTGTTGAGGTCGCTGACCTCCATCCCCGAACCGGCTGCAATCCGTTTCTTGCGGCTGGCTTGCAGCAGTTGCGGGTTGGCGCGTTCGCGTTTGGTCATGGACTGGATCAAGGCGATCTGCTGGCGCAGGATCTTGTCGTCCAGACCCGCCTGATCCATTTGCTTGGCCATTTTTCCCATGCCCGGCATCATGCCCATCATGCCCTGCATGCCGCCCATCTGGATCATCTGTTCCAGCTGCATCTTCAGGTCGTTCATGTTGAACTGGCCTTTGACCATGCGCTTCATCATGCGCTCGGTCTGTTCCATCTCCATCGTTTCCTGGGCTTTTTCGACCAGGGCAACGATGTCGCCCATACCCAGAATACGTCCGGCGATCCGGTCCGGCTCGAAGGTCTCCAGCGCGTCCATTTTTTCGCCCAGACCGACGAAGCGAATGGGCTTGCCAGTCACCGCGCGCATCGACAGCGCCGCACCACCGCGTCCGTCCCCATCCATCCGGGTCAGGACCACGCCCGAGATGCCGACCTTGGCGTCGAATTCTTCGGCTACTTCAACGGCGACCTGACCGGTCAGGCCGTCAACCACCAGTAGGGTCTCGCGCGGGTCAACCACATTGCGGACCTGCTCGACCTCGTCCATCAGCACTTCGTCGATATGCAGACGACCGGCGGTATCCAACATATAGACGTCATAGCCGCCCAATGTGGCCTGCTGCTTGGCGCGCTTGGCGATGTCGACGGGTTTCTGGCCCGGTACAATCGGCAGCGTATCAACGCCGACCTGCGCGCCCAGAACCGCCAGCTGGTCCATCGCCGCCGGGCGATAAACGTCAAGCGAGGCCATCAGGACCTTCTTGCCCTCTTTCTCTTTCAGGCGCTTGGCCAGTTTACCGGTAGTGGTGGTCTTACCCGAACCCTGCAAACCGACCATCAGGATCGGGGCAGGCGGGTTGTCGATCTTCAGCTTGCCGGGGTCTTCCTCGCCACGCAGGGTATCGACCAGCGCGTCATGCACGATCTTGACGACCTGCTGACCGGGGGTGATCGACTTGGTCACCGCCTGACCGGTCGCCTGGTCCTGCACTTTCTTGACGAATTCACGCGCCACCGGCAGCGAGACGTCGGCCTCAAGCAGGGCAACGCGGACCTCGCGCAGGGCGGTCTTGACGTCTTCTTCGGACAGGGCACCCTGTTTGGTCAGCCGATCAAAGACGCCGGAAAGGCGTTCGGATAGATTTTCAAACATGCCTTCGGCCTCCTTAGCCGGTTTAGATGTGGCACTCTCTAGCTAGGTAGCGCCGGTTAAATACACAATTGCCCCCTCCCACCGAACTAAACGTGGGGGTAATGCCAAATGGCATTGCCCCCACGGGCGAAACTCGCTGGTGGGGGGCGATCCCTGAGTGACTCAAGGGACCGGAAGGTTTCACACTTCCGGATGTTTGCGCGGGCTTAAGCCGATTTACCGTCTGAGTCAACCTCCCGGGCGGGAAGCCAGTCATTGACGGCCGTGACAAGCCGGTGCGAGCCTTGTCCACTGGAAAACGTCTCGACAATTGGGTGCCTGCCCTTGCTCATACCGCCACGTAGAACCAGAACGGGGCGATAAACCGTCGTTGTTCCATTGTCGCGTTTGGCGGTGGTGCTTTCGATCTCTGCATGAGACAGGTTCGACAATATGTGCTCGACCGCTTCGTAACCAAAAACCGACTGGCGGCGGATGGTGATGCGGTTGCGGTGCCGGTCCAGTATCACCTGCACTCGCCGAACAAAGACGCAAAAGGCGGCAAACCCCAATCCACCCCCCATGACGGCAAACGCCAAGCCAAACCAGACGTTCTCGCCACCGGTGCTCATCAACAGAATACCGGGGCCGACGAAGGCCAGAATAAAGAAGATCAGCATGATGCCAATGAACCAGGGCGTGTCGGCAAGGATCAGTTGTTCGGGGGTATTCCGCGTGATTTTCATGACCAGAGGTTAACACCGGTTTGACCGCGTGGATCAAGCGGTTGCATCGCGCGACCTGTTGCGTCATGAGCATTTCGCGATTTCAGGAGGGTTTCATGGACGCATCATCAGCATTTCAGGACAGTCTTCCGCGCAGTTCCGATGCTTTGCTGGAACAGCTTGCGGTATGGGGACTCGGCTACAAGTTGCACAAGCATATTCCCCTGCGCACTGTTGACGAGTCGAAGGCCGTTGAAGATCAGTTCATGGTTCCGGACGAAAATCCCCTTCGGATCAAGAACCTTTATCTGCGCGACAAGAAGAAACGCAACTATTTGGTGACGCTGGAGCAAAACCGCGAAATCGACCTGAAGGCACTCGGAGCTGAGCTGGGCGTCGGTAACCTGTCCTTTGGCTCTGCTGATCGCCTGATGCAGAATTTGGGCATTCGGCCCGGAGCGGTCAGTCCGCTGGCGATGATCAACGGCGTTGAAAACGGGGTCAGCTTTTTCATGGACGCGGCTGCGAAAGAGGCTGAAGTTATTTATATGCATCCTCTGGTCAATGACCGTACGCTTGCCATGCCCCGAGATGATGTCATGGCGTTCTTTGAGCGGATCGGGTGTACCGTGAACTGGTTGACCTGACAGAACGTGCCTTGAGGAGCGCGCCTGCGACGGGAGTATCAATTAAAAGATGAAGGCTGGTCGCTCAATCGTCGGCCAGCGCCTCTTGGAGCGCTGATGCGACATGGGCGGCAGAGGGGTTGATGAACAAGTGCCCATCGGCTTGGAAGCTCGGGTCATCCAAGTTATCGGGAAAGGCCAGCGGCAATTCCGTGCAGGCCAACAGGATTGCAGTGCCCGGTTCGGCGTGGCGGTCGCAATATGCCAAAAGCCTGTCGCGGGCCGTCTTAGACGCGCCGCCATAGAAATCGCTGTCAATCATCGCCTGCATTTCGGCGATATCAGCATCGGACAGGGGCGCATTAGCCGAGATGTTTTCCCGCGAGAGCCTGTCCGCGTAACCTCTGGCCTGCATCGTGACGGAGGTTCCAAGAACCAGCGCGGTCTCGACCTTTGTGGCTGCAGTCGCTTTGGCAGTGGCGTCGAAGATGCTGAGGATCGGCATATCGACGCCCCGTCGAATGGCATGCAGCCGAGCGTGTGGTGTGTTTGAGGCAATGATAGCGAAATCACAACTCGCGTTTTGCAAAACCAGCATGGCGTTGCGAAAAACGGCATCGAAACCGGCCCAGCTTTCTTCATCGCCGGGCTGACCGCGCAGCGCACGGGTGTGGGCCTGAGTTACGGATTCGATGGTCATTGGCGGTACGGGAAGCGGCGAGCCATGCCCGAGTTTGGCAAAATGCCGACCTGCTCCTTCGGAAATGGCCCGGTAGTAGTCCACCGTCGAAGCCCAACCGACGCCGCCGAGAATGCCGATCTTTTTCATGAACCCGTCCAATCCGATTGATGAAACCAGAGTTCAGATTGGACGGTAAAGCCGACCTTGGCCAGCGGAGATATCAGGCCGCCAGTTTTGCAACCGCTTCCTGGGCGGATTTCAAAGCTATTTCTGGAGCAATCGCCATCTTGTCGGCGGCGATGATGTCGATGTCATTTATTCCGATGAACCCCAGAACGTGGCGGATATAACCGGTGGCGAAGTCGATTTCCGAGTCGACAGCGGTGCCACCGGAAGCGATGGCAAGAATGGCCCGCTTTCCGTCCAGAAGCCCGCGAGGGCCGGAGTCGCTGTAGGCAAAGGTAAGACCGGCGCGGGCGATCAGGTCTACCCATGCCTTGAAGGCGGCGGGGACCGAAAAATTGTAGATCGGCAAACCTATGACAATAGTGTCAGCGGCCTGCAATTCACTGACTAATTCATCCGAAAGGGACAGCAAGTCTTGCTGAGTTGCGCTGCGATCGTCTTTCGATGTGAAGTTGGCGTCGATCCAGTCTTCGGTCAGAAGCGGCAAAGGTGTCGCCAGATCGCGACGGATGATACGCTGGGCACCGAGGTGCTTGACGATACGGTTTGAAAGATCGCGTGTGGTTGAGCCGGTGCGGCGGGCCGAAGCGTCGATGTGGAGAATTGTGCGGGTCATTTCGTGATATCCAGTGGTTGGCGAATTCATGTGATACGCCTCATATGTTTGTTGCATCAGCGAACAAAACTCAGATATATTAACAGCTATTGTTGGAATTCGCACATTGGAAAGCACGTATCATGGACAATTGGGACGAAGTGCGCACCGCGTATCAGGTGGCTCGCATGGGAACCGTCAGCGGTGCGGCCGATGTGCTGGGTGTTCATCATGCCACGGTTATTCGCCACATAGACGCGATCGAGGCGCGATTGGGTGTCAAACTTTTTCAGCGGCACGCGCGTGGCTACACGCCGACCGAGGCCGGAGAAGACCTGTTACGGGTGGCGCAGGCAACCGAGGATCAGTTCAATCAACTGGCCGGCCGGATGAAGGGGCGCGGCGATGATGTTTCGGGTGAGTTGGTGGTCACGTCTTTGGCGTCGCTGGCGCCGTTGATCGTGCCGGTTCTTTCAGAGTTTAGGACTATGCATTCCGGCCTGATCGTGCGCTATCTTACCGGCGACAGGTTGTTTCGTTTGGAATATGGTGAGGCTCATGTTGCGATCCGTGCAGGGGCGGCCCCGGATCAGCCGGACAATGTCGTGCAACCCTTCATCCCGCAGGATGTCGGCCTTTATGCCAGCCAATCCTATTTGGGTCGCAATGGATTGCCAAGGGGTGTATCTGAATTTGCAGACCATTCTTTTGTCGGATACGACGATGAAAACAGTCGCGCGCCCTTTGCCATTTGGCTGCGCCAGAACGCGCCGAATGAGGCGATTGGTTTTCGGTGCACGAACAACTATTCGGCTCGTGAGGCAGTGCTGGCCGGGGCAGGCATCGGTTTCATGGCGCGATGGGATGCGGCCCGATATCCTGAGTTGGTCGAGGTCATGGAGCCTCTGCCCGAATGGTCAGGCAAACTTTGGTTGGTCACGCATGTCGATCTGCACCGGACGACAAAGGTTCAGGCGTTCCTGAAGTTTATCAAACAACGGGCCAAGGACTGGAAAACATGAGCCCCGAGACCCGCGGCCATCTGGCCATGCTGGCGTTTTCGGCGCTGGTCGCGGGCAGCTTTTCGTTGGGATCGATGATTGCAAACGAGATTTCGCCTGCCGCTCTGAATGCTGCGCGTTTTGTCATTGCCGCTGTCGTTATCGGAGTGGCGGCCGCAATGACGACCGGCCTTCCGATTGGTGCAGCCAAGGCCCCTTGGCGATATTTCGTTCTGGGCGGGTTGTTTGCGGCGTATTTCGTGCTGATGTTCGAGGGGCTGAAAACCGCGCCTCCTGTCAGTGCTGCGGCCGTGTTTACCCTGACTCCGATCCTGTCGGCACTCGCGGGCTGGATATTGTTGCGGCAGATTACCACAAGCTATATGGCAACGGCGCTCTTGATCGGTGCCATCGGCGCGCTTTGGGTCATCTTTCGTGCGGATTGGCTTGCATTCAAAGCTTTTGAGATCGGGCAGGGCGAAGTCATCTATTTCTGGGGCTGCGTGGCCCATGCGATCTATACCCCAATGGTGCGCAAGTTGAACCGGGGAGAGCCGCCGGTGGTGTTTACATTTGGTATGCTGCTGGCGGGATGCTGCCTTCTCACAGCATATGGTTGGTCGGATCTGCTTGCTACGGATTGGCTGGCTCTGCCTGCCATCGTGTGGATTGGCCTTTTCTATGTCGCCATCTGTGCCAGTGCGGTCACTTTCGTGCTGTTGCAATATGCGACGCTTCACCTGCCGTCGGCCAAGGTGATGGCTTATACATATCTAACGCCAAGCTGGGTGATCCTATGGGAAATTGCTTTGGGCAAAGGCGTTCCGGGGCCGCTAGTGCTGGTCGGAATCGCGCTGACCGTATTGGCTTTGCTGCTCTTGTTAAAAGGACGCACGTCGGTTCAGGCAGGCTCGATCAGTATTCCGGATTGAGGCTTGAATTTGTTGGAGGATATGGCAGCGTTGCGGTCATCATGCGAACAGGTAATCGGGGAAGGGCAAACATGAAGGCATATGGCATGACGCTGATATTGGGCGTCGTTGTGGCGTGTGGATCGACGAGCAAGCAGGAACAGTTGGCGCTGCAGGAAAGTTGTGAGGCGCTGGTCGCAGCAGAAAGCGTTACACGGCCAAGCGGTGTCGAGACTGTTTCGATTGACGCGGATTCAGCGGGAACCTCACTGACTGTGAGTGTTGCGGGATCCACGACGCTTTGGCGGTGTCGGGCGGACGCGTCCGGCGCCATAGTCTCGGTTGAGGCAATTCAAGGCGTATAGCCTAGCCCTGTTCGCCGGGCTGTTTGTCCAGTTCAGTTCTCAGAAAACGTTCAAATGCATCCAGATTCACTGGTTCGAATTGCCCGAACCCTTGCATCCAGACCGAAGCATCGCGCATTGCGTCCGGTTCCAGTTTGCACCATTTCACCCGCCCGCGTTTTTCCTGTGAGATCAGGCCGGCGCGGGTGAGGATCATCAGATGCTTCGAGATCGCGGCGAGCGACATTTCGAATGGCTCGGCCACGTCCGTCACGGCCATGTCGTCCTCTAGCAGCATCGCCAGAATGGCGCGCCGGGTGGGGTCGGCAAGGGCCGAGAATATGGTGTCGAGATCATCGTTCATGCTCTGGCAGAACCACATGCGTGTATTATCGTCAACCATTTGGTTGAATATGTGGAATCCAGGTATTTGGCGCTAACAGAGCGGCGGGCGTCAAAGGTCGACAGGTGCGATTTTTAAAAAAATCATTTAATAATAGTTTGTTATGACGATTCATCTGCCGCAATCAACAGCGTTGACTCTGCCCCGTCGCGCCCTTAGCACCATGTCCAAGACTGTGCGAAGGAAACGCCTGTGACCGAAGATGACCAAAAGCAGCGTATGGCGCAGCTTGAGGCCAAGATCGACGCGGCAAAAAAGGCCAAACAGCCCAAGCCTCGCGCGGACGCTGACATATCCGGCGGCGAACTTGCCTGGAGGATGGTCATCGAAATGGTATCCGGTCTCGGGATCGGATTTGGCATCGGATACGGGTTGGATAACCTGTTCGGGACAATCCCGATTTTTCTGGTGCTCTTCACATTGCTGGGCCTTGCCGCCGGGGTGAAAGTCATGCTCCGCAGCGCGCAAGAGGTTCAGGCGAAACAGAAAGCGGCCGATGCTGAGGCCGGCAAGGACGAGAGGGACTGAACGTGGCGACCGAGACCACCACAGCACACGGAGCCGAAGGCGCGGAACACGCCGCAGAAGGCAGCAGCCTGGTTTTCCACCCGATGGACCAGTTTATCGTCAAGCCGCTGTTTGGCGGCGACGCGATTGCCTGGTACACGCCGACCAACGTGACGTTGTGGATGTTCTTTGCGGTTTTGGCGATCATCGGCCTGCTGGTGCTGAGCACTTCCAAGCGCGGTATCGTCCCGACGCGGATGCAGTCGATTGCCGAACTGGCCTATGGCTTCATCTACAAGATGCTTGAGGATATTTGCGGCAAGGAAGGCGTCAAGTACTTCCCTTATGTCATGACACTGTTCATGTTTATCGTCACCGCGAACTTCCTGGGGCTGATCCCGACCTCTTTCACGACGACATCACATTTCGCTGTCACCATTCCGTTGGCACTATCGGTGTTCCTGACCGTGACTGTCCTGGGTTTCGTCAAGAACGGCGCAGGCTTTCTGAGCTTGTTCTGGGTGTCCAGCGCGCCATTGGCGCTGCGTCCGATCCTGGCGGTTATCGAGCTGATTTCGTACTTCGTGCGCCCTGTCAGTCACTCCATTCGTCTTGCCGGTAACGTCATGGCAGGCCACGCAGTGATCAAGGTGTTCGCAGGTTTTGCCGCTGTCGCTGTGATCTCGCCGGTCTCGATTTTGGCGATCACCGCAATGTACGGTCTCGAAATTCTGGTGGCCTTCATCCAGGCCTACGTATTCACCATTCTGACCTGTGTGTATCTCAAGGACGCTCTGCATCCGCATCATTGATCAGGGACTACCCTGAACACAGGAACGATAACCCAACATCGAAACTTCCAAATCGTAAGGAGAACTCATCATGGAAGGCGATCTCGCACACATCGGCGCAGGCCTGGCAGCAATCGGTTCCGGCGCAGCCGCAATCGGGGTGGGCAACGTTGCAGGCAACTTCCTGGCCGGCGCCCTGCGCAACCCTTCGGCAGCTGCTTCGCAGACTGCAACCCTGTTCATCGGTATCGCATTCGCAGAAGCGCTGGGGATCTTCGCATTCCTGGTCTCGCTGCTGCTGATGTTCGCCGTCTAATCTGCGGAACCTGATCCTTACGCGCAGGTGGGCCCAGGCCATAGCGGCCCACCTGTTGTAAAGACAACGTTCCGACGGAGGACAACATGGCGACTGAACCCATTGCCGAAGAAATTGTAGGCGCATGCGTGGATTCCCATGGCTCGGCCATCGGGATGCCGCAGCTCTGCTTTGACTGGTTCCCGAACCAGATCTTCTGGCTCGTCGTTACGCTGGTCGTCGTCTTTCTGGTCCTGTCGCGCGTGGCTCTGCCCCGTATTGCGGCAATTCTGGCCGAGCGGACGGGAACCATCACCAACGATCTCGCCGCAGCCGAAGACCTGAAGGCCAAGGCGGTCGAGGCTGAAGATGCCTATAACAAAGCGCTGGCCGATGCCCGGACTGAGGCACAGCGTATCGCTGCCGAGGCCCGTGCGGAAATCCAGGCCGATCTGGATGACGCCATCGCCAAGGCAGATGCGGAAATCGCAGCCAAGGCGGCTGAATCGGAAAAGGCGATCGCCGAAATCCGTGCCGGTGCGCTGGAGAGCATTCAGGTGGTTGCCAAGGATACGGCGGCCGAGCTTGTTGCCGCTCTGGGTGGTCAGGCCGATGCCGGCGCTATCGCTGGTGCCGTCGATACACGAGTGAAAGGATAAGAGTCATGCGCAACATTCTTGCCCTTATCCTGACTACAGGCGCAGCCAGCCCGGCCTTTGCTGCCACTGGCCCGTTCTTCTCACTGGGCAATACCGACTTCGTGGTGCTCATCGCGTTCCTTGTGTTCATTGCGGTCCTGTTCTACTTCAAGGTGCCTTCGATGATCGGTGGCGCATTGGATAACCGTGCCGCGGGCATCCAAGCGGAACTGGACGAAGCACGCGCACTGCGTGAAGAAGCCCAGACGTTGCTGGCCTCGTACGAGCGCAAGCAGCGTGAAGTGCAGGAAAAGGCCGACGCCATCGTCGCCGCAGCCAAGCAAGATGCTGTTCTGGCCGCTGAGCAGGCCAAGGTCGATCTTGAGAAGTCCATCGCCCGCCGTCTGGCTGCTGCGCGTGATCAGATCGCTTCCGCCGAGGCCTCGGCCATCAAGGAAGTGCGTGACCAGGCCGTTTCGGTAGCCGTGGCCGCAGCTGCCGAGGTTCTGGCCAAACAGATGACCGCCGCGCAGGCCAACAAGCTGATCGACGCGTCCATCGCGGACGTCGAGGCGAAGCTGCATTGATTGGAAACGGCCTTCGGGCCGTTTCTTTATTGCCAAATCTACCCGCATTGCTAGAGTTTGGCTGTCATAGATGTTGTCGCAATCTTTAAATATTATTGGCGTGGTACGAGACGGTGGTGATGCGCTGGTCAAAACGCTTGCCCGGATCGACGATTTGTGCGGACGACTGGATCAAAGCCGGATAGTAATCGCGACGAATGACAATTCCGATGGAACGGGAAAGGTTCTTGCAAGCTTTGCTAACCGCTTGCCGCAAGCCGAAATCCTCACACTTGATGGCTTGTCGAATGAAATACCGAACCGGGTGGAACGGATTACGTTTGCTCGAAATGCGGTTTTGGAGCGGTTGTTTTCTGTGCAACCTCTCTACGATGCGACGCTGATTCTCGACCTTGATGGACCCAACACGCACCTAAGCGCGGATTCTGTTCTGAGGGCGTTGGAGCGTGGAACGCCAAATTGGGATGGCGTGTTCGGGAACGCTTTACCGGCATATTATGATCTTTATGCTTTGCGATGCGCTGGTTGGTGTGAGGAAGACGTCTGGCAACGTATTCATTCTTCGAGAAAACCGTTGTTTCATCGCCGCCGGTGGCGGCAACAACTACTGAAGGATGTAATTTTCGGTCGCCAGTATCACATACCCATAGAGGCCCCGATGATCCCGGTTCAAAGTGCGTTCGCCGGATTGGGCCTCTATCGCACTAAGAGGCTTGAGGGGTTGAAATACGATTGTCGAGATGGTGACGGCCGTTTAGTTTGCGAACATGTCATGCTGCATCAGCTCATGTTGTCTCGCGGAGCGCGGCTTTATATCGATCCGGGATTGACGACAGTTGCACCCTCTGAACATCTGGGAGAGGGAAGCGGGGCGCCTCTTCCAGCCCATCTACCCATCGAAATGAATGGACAAGACTGAGCATGCCCAAATCTCCGCTGACAGGTCAGGAAGGATCATTTCTGTTCAATCAGAAGGTCATTGGGCGTCACGAGGCGAACTATTTTTTGGATAACAGCTGCGGTTACATCTGGGTCGAAGGCCCGCATTGGCTGGATGAGGCTTATAGCGATGCGATTGCCCTGACCGACACGGGGATTCTGGCACGCAATCTTGCAAACATCCGTATCGTGTCCACCGCCATGAGAGCCAATGGGCTGGATGAAGCCAGAGGAATTGATATTGGAGCCGGCTATGGGCTTCTTGTCCGCGGACTAAGGGACAACGGGTTGAATTTCCACTGGTTGGACCCGTATGCCGACAACTTGCTTGCACGCGGTTTTGAAGCCGATGGAGGGAAGTATCAAGTGGCGGCGGCGTTCGAAGTGCTCGAGCATTTGCCAAACCCGCTGGATTACCTTCGGGATGCGCGCAAGCAGTTTGGTTTCGATACGTTGTTTTTTTCGGCAACTTGTTTTGATCCGACCGCCATTCCTGAGACTGATTGGTGGTACTGGGCTTTTGAAACGGGCCAGCACATCAGTTTCTTTTCTGAACAGTGTCTGGATTTCATCGCCGACGAACTGGGGATGAAAAAAATTCGGATCAAAGGTGATGTCTACGCTTTCACGACATTACCTAGCCTCAAATGGCCGAATGGTTGGAAGCGGCGGAAGTTGGACCGCCAGTTCCGGAAGTCCAGTCTGGGAGAGCAGGACTACAACGAAATGAAAAAACGCGTTTAAAAGTAAGGGATTGTGTCCAGAGGGTTATGAAACCCCGGTCTCATGCTGTAAGCGCTGCCGCGCAATGGCTTCGTTCTGTTCGGCCTTCTGTTGGTCAGCAAGGCACTGCTCCACAAAACTGAGGTGCCGCTCGATTGCGCTACGTGCACCGTCTGGATCTCGCGCCTGCAGGGCGGCGTTTATGGCCCTGTGCTGGCCCAGGATTGCTTCTCGCGTTGTGCGCTGATGGAACATGATTTTTCGATTATAGAATACGCCCTGGCGCAGCAGATCGAACATTGACCGCATCATGTGCAGCATCACGACGTTGTGGCTGGCCTCGATGATGGCCATGTGAAACTGTGCGTCCAACTGAGCTTCATCGTCGCCCGCGCGGTGTTTGTGAGCGGCTTCCATCTTGTCCAGAATTGTCTGGATCACCTTCAGGTCGCTGTCCGATCCCAGCCGCGCGGCGCGCTCAGCGGCCAAGCCTTCCATATCCTTGCGAAAGGACAGATAGTCGAACACCGCCTCGTCGTGGGTGCCAAAAAGCCGGATGAGGGCAGGGGAAAACGCCGACCCCAGAACCTCGGCAACATAGATGCCCGAACCTGCTTTGGCGGCCAGCAGTCCCTGCTCCTGCAACTCGGCAATTGCATCGCGCAGCGACGGTCGCGACACACCAAGTCGCTCGGCAAGTTCGCGTTCCGAGGGCAGCCTCTCACCCGGGCGCAGAATCCCGCGGAGGATCAGCAATTCGATCTGACGGACGACAGCTGTAGACAGTTTTTCTGACTGGATTTTCTGGAAAGGCATGCAGAACTCGTTCGAATTGGTAAGAACACATGACCACGGGGCGTCAGATTTCGCAAGATCGGTCCTTTGCTGATCACGAGGATTGAAACATTAGGTCAGAGTTATTGACTTTATTTTCGGCCTTCCTAGGCTCTGCAATCGCATTGTCGGAGAAAAGCCATGTCATTGGACCAGATATTTGCAACCCGTGCGTCTCGCATGAAGGCGTCGGAAATCCGCGAGTTGCTCAAACTGCTGGACCAGCCGGGCATCATCTCTTTTGCTGGCGGTATTCCTGACCCGGCGCTTTTCCCTGCGGACGCCTTTGCCGAGGCGTTTGCCACGACCCTTGATCCTGCGCATCAGGCGCAGGCGCTACAATACTCAGTAAGCGAAGGATACCACCCGTTGAGGCGCTGGATCTCAGAAGAGATGGCCCGAATCGGGATCGTTTGCGACATCGACAACATCCTGATCACGTCAGGTTCGCAGCAGGCGCTCGACTATCTGGGTAAGCTGTTCCTGTCGCCGGGGGACACAGCGCTGGTTGGCTGGCCCACATATCTTGGGGCATTGGCCGCATTCAATGCCTACGAACCGCGTTTTGACCAATTGTCGATAAATGGCAATCGTCCCGCGTTGGATTATCAAGATGCCGCGCGTCAGGCGGGTGGGCAGGTCAAGGTCGCCTATCTCTCACCGGATTTTGCCAACCCGACCGGTGAAACCGTCGATCTTCGCGGACGCAAGGCGTTACTGGATTTGGCCGAAGAACTGGATTGCGCCGTGATCGAGGATGCAGCCTACCAGTCGCTGCGCTATGATGGCGAAGACGTACCACCGATGCTCGCCTTGGAAATTGAGCGGAAAGGGTCGATTGAAGACTGCCGCACTATCTATTGTGGCAGTTTTTCGAAAACCCTTGCTCCGGGTTTGCGCGTGGGCTGGGCAGTTGCGGCCAAGCCGGTCATATCGCAGATGGTATTTCTGAAACAGGCGGCCGATCTGCATTCTTCGACTATCAACCAGATGGCAATCGCCCACGTCGCGGAAAACTGCTTTGAAACGCACATTCCCAAGCTGCGTGCCGTCTATCAACGGCGGAGGGATGCAATGCTGGACGCTTTGGTGCGGCACATGCCAGACGGCGTGAAATGGACCCGTCCAGAGGGCGGCATGTTCATCTGGGTTACGTTACCGGCAGAGATGAATGGAGCAGATTTGTTGGCACGTTCGCTGGACACCGTCAAGGTCGCCTTTGTTCCCGGCCAGGCGTTTTTTGCCGACGGGTCCGGGGCCAACACCCTGCGGCTGAGTTTCTCCTGTTCGGACGAACCAACGATTCAGGAAGGCATCCGTCGGTTGAGTCAGGTCCTGTTGTCGGCATAGCTCGTTGGAAACATTCCGTTAACCAATAACTGCGACTGGTAGGCATGCTGCGTTGTCTGCCCTTCGTCCTCCTCGCCTCCTGCGCGACAGCCACCCCTCATTTCAAGGGCGTTTCGCCAACGCGTGTCGATATCGACGGCAGTTTATTCGACGTGCGGGTAAGGGGCAATCTGGCTGAGGCTGTTCGGGTCAACGGTCAATACGCACCCCGACTGGGGCCGATCCGCCAGCGCGCAGGGATGGCGATGGCCCAGGTTTCCGGATGCGAAGTTCTGGACGTTCTGGGCGATTCCGCCGTGACCACCGGAATTCTCGGATGCGACAGAGCTACAGGAGAGAAGCTGTTGCAGATTGCCAGGTCCACGCCCAACTACGATTGTATCGAAGTCGCCGGTCCCTATTACACAGATTTTGAGTGCTACCCTTACTAAGGTCCCTGAACTGGGGGAATCGGCAAGATATTGTGGATAACTGGCGCGATTGCGCCATATACAGCGTATCGGCGTTGACACAGGCCCCTTCCATTGCGCAGACTCGGACACCTACGGGAATCAAGGGACAGGTCCACCGTTGCGTTTCAACAAGCTCAGACTGACCGGCTTCAAAAGCTTCGTCGATCCGACCGATCTGATCATAGCGGACGGTTTGACAGGCGTGGTCGGCCCAAACGGCTGCGGCAAGTCCAACCTGCTTGAGGCACTGCGCTGGGTAATGGGTGAAAACCGTCCCAAGGCGATGCGCGGCGGCGGGATGGAGGACGTGATCTTTGCAGGTGCCGCCACCCGGCCCGCCCGCAATTTCGCCGAGGTGGCGCTGACAATCGACAATTCGGAACGTCTGGCCCCGTCGGGCTTCAATGACAGCGACCAGTTGGAAATTATCCGTCGCATCACCCGAGATGTCGGCAGTGCCTACAAAACCAACGGCAAGGACGTTCGGGCGCGTGACGTTCAGATGCTCTTTGCTGACGCCTCGACAGGTGCGCATTCGCCGGCGCTGGTCCGTCAGGGCCAGATTGCCGAACTGATCAACGCCAAGCCCAAGGCGCGACGTCGCATTCTGGAAGAGGCGGCGGGGATCTCGGGTCTCTATCAGCGCCGGCACGAGGCCGAGCTGAAGCTGAAAGGCACCGAAACCAACCTCACCCGCGTCGATGATGTGTTGGAACAACTGGGTGCGCAGTTGGCGCAATTGGCACGCCAGGCCCGACAGGCTGCGCGCTATCGCGAAATCGGAGAACAGCTGCGCCAGGCCGAAGGCATGCTGCTGTATCGCCGTTGGAAGGAAGCAGAGCTTGCCCGCCAAATGGCTGAGGACAAGCTGCGCGAACGTATTACCGAGGCGTCGAGGGCCGAGGCCGGGGCGCGGCAGGCCGAAGCGGCACGTGCAAAAGCCGACGAGGTTCTGCCACCACTGCGCGAGGAAGAGGCAATCGCTGCCGCCATCCTGCAGCGCCAGCAGGTTCAGCGCGATGCGCTTGCCGATCAGGAGACCCGCGCCCGTCAGACCATCGAAACCCTGACGGCCCGCATTCTGCAACTGGCCCGCGATATCGAGCGCGAGACCGGCTTGAATCGTGACGCGGGCGAAACCATAGAGCGGCTGGAATGGGAATCACGCGAACTCGCAAAAGCCGCCGAAGGTCATGGTGACAAGCTTGCCGAGGCTGCCGAAACCGCGCGCGAAGCGGCGGCGGTACTGCAGGAACGCGAAGATCACCTGTCTCAGGAAACCGAGGATATGGCCCGCCTCGTCGCCCGCCACCAATCGGCGCAGCGCCTAGTCGAAGACAGTCGCAAGACTTTGGCGCGTTCGGAGACCGAAGAAGAGAAGGCTCGTGCCGCGATGGACGACGCCCACGAAGCGCTAAGCCGCGCGGAGGAGGCGTACGGGGCGGCTCAGGAGGCCGAAGAAGAAGCCCGCGAAGCCGCCGAAGTGGCCGAAGAGGCGCTCGCTGCTGCCGATGAACTGCGCAGCGATACGCAAGCGCGCGAGGCAGATGCGCGCGCCAAGCGGTCAGAGGCCGAAGGTGAACTTGGCGCGATCCGCGCTGAAACCAGCGCATTGGCCAAGCTTGTGGCACGCGACACTGCCGAGGGCGGGCAGGTGATGGACCTTCTTCGTGTCGATCCTGGCTTTGAAAAAGCTTTGGGTGCGGCTTTGGCTGACGATTTGCGTGCTCCGGTGGTCGAAAGAGACGGCCCGTCCGGTTGGGTCAAGGTGCCCGGCTATGATGAAGACCAACATTTGCCGGATGGAGCGGAACCGTTGGCTTTGCATGTCTCGGGTCCCGACCGTCTGAGCCGACGTATTGCTCAGATCGGCATCGTCGAAACAGAACAGGGCGCGCGGCTGCAGCCCCTGCTGAAACCCGGGCAGCGACTGGTGTCGCAATCGGGGGATCTGTGGCGTTGGGACGGATTCCGTACCTGGGCCGAAGATGCGCCAAGTGCTGCCGCGATGCGCTTGGAACAGTTGAACCGTCTCGAAGCGCTGAAACAGGAACTGGCCCGCACCGAAGCACAGGCCGATGGTGCCCGAGCCGCCCATGACAGCCTGTCGCGCAAACTGGCCGAAGTGACCGAGGCAGACCGCCGCGCTCGCGAGGCGCGCCGCGCTGCCGATCAGCGTGTGGCCGAAACCGCCCGCTCGCTCAGCCGTGCTGAGGCGGATCGAAATCTTGCACAGGGCAAGCTGGAAACCCTGTCCTTGTCAGTGGACCGCCACAAGGAAGACGCCATGGCCGCCCGCGTGCAACTGCGCGAGGCCGAGGGCGCCTTGGCGAGTTTGGGCGATGTCAACAGCGCCCGCGCCCATGTCGAGGACATCAAGCAGACAGTCGAAGCCGCGCGGATCACGATGTTGACCCACCGTTCGACCCATGACGAATTGCGCCGCGAGGGCGAGGCGCGCACGCGCCGCTCTCAGGAAGTGGCGAAGGATCTGAGTGGCTGGCGGCATCGGCTTGAAACTGCAGGCAAGCGGATTGGGGAACTGACCGAGCGAAAGGCAGCCTCAGAAGAGGAGTTGTCCGAAGCCATGGCGCTGCCGGGAGAAATTGCAGAGGCCCGCGAAAATCTGAACGAACAGATCGAAGCCGCCGAGGCGCGACGGGCCGAAGCAGCTGATCGGTTGGCTGAGGCCGAAAACCAACAGCGCGCCGCCATTCTGGCTGAGCGTGAGGCGGAACGATTGGCCTCCGAAGTGCGCGAGGCACGGGCCGCCGCCGAAGCGCGTTGCGAGGCGGCGCGCGAAACAGTTCAGACCGCGGCGGAGCGGATCGCCGAGGATCAGCAACTGACCCCCAACCAGCTATTGAACCAGTTGGATGTCGATCCCGACCGGATGCCGTCGGCAGATGCGCTGGAGGCCGAGGTGAACCGCCACAAGCGTCAGCGTGATGCGATGGGCGCGGTAAACCTGCGAGCCGAGGAGGACGCTCGTGAGGTTCAGGAAGAATACGATACTCTGAATTCCGAGAAATCCGATCTGGAAGAGGCGGTAAAGGCCCTGCGCAGTGGCATCTCAAGCCTGAACCGTGAGGGGCGCGAGCGGTTGTTGACGGCGTTCGAGCAGGTGAACACCAACTTTGCTATGCTGTTCAAGCATCTGTTTAACGGCGGCGAGGCCAATCTGGTCATGGTCGAAAGCGACGATCCATTGGATGCCGGCCTGGAAATCATGTGTCAGCCGCCGGGCAAAAAACTTTCGACTCTCAGCCTTCTGTCGGGGGGCGAGCAGACGCTGACCGCAATGGCCCTGATCTTTGCCGTGTTCCTGGCCAACCCAGCCCCGATCTGCGTGCTTGACGAGGTGGACGCACCGTTGGACGATGCCAACGTGACCCGGTTCTGCGACCTTCTGGACGAAATGTGCCGCCAGACCGACACTCGTTTCTTGATCATTACCCACCACGCGGTGACGATGGCACGGATGGACAGGCTGTTTGGCGTGACTATGCAGGAACAGGGCGTCAGCCAGTTGGTCTCGGTCGACCTCAAGAAAGCCGAGGCGATGGTCGCCTAGACAATCAAAGTGGCAAAACGTCAAGATTTCTGCTATCATCTTAGTATGTTAGTTGTGCTTATGTTTTGTGTTCTGGCGATCATCTCCACGCCGTCGCAGGCGCAAGACATCCAATCTGCGCAGTTCTGGTCTATGGGCGGCGAAACTGCCTACCCGACCACTCCTCGTTTGTCTAAATCCCTGCTGCTTGACACTTCGACCAGACACGCACCAGTTCACCACGCGCATTCGCTGAGGGAACGGTTTGGCGATGGGATTTCAATTGGAATGGTTCAGTTCAAATGGCACGGCGCATTTTGCGTCAGCCTTCGAAAGGTGTTCAGCCGTTGTGATTTTCTGATCGAAAAAGATCAGCTGATGCTCTATTCGCGAGAAGGGACCGGCCAAATGCGCCTGCGGGTTCAGTTCAGCGTGCGGCCTTAAGTCGGTCTGCTCACCGCATCGTTACTCCCTGTCCAAGGCAATGTGCGCCAAAATCGCCCAATGAAAACTGTCGCCGTATTTTTCTTGTTGTCCGCGACCCCGGTCGCTGCAGCCGATTGGCATACCCGTCCTGGGGACGTCCCTCTCAGCCACGAAGAACTGAAAAATCTCCCTGGCCAAACGTTGACGTTCTATGATGATGGTCAATCCAAATACTCTGCCGGAGGTGCCTATTCCTATACTTATTCGCTGGCAAACGGCGGTGGGACTGCGTTTGGAACATATCGGATTGCAGAAGATGGCAGCGTCTGCACAGAGTTCCAAAATGGGTTCAACAGGTGTGATCTCTATGTTCGCAACGGTGGTCGTCTGATCCTGATAAACGAGAAAGGCGAGCGCTATCCGGTGCGATCCAAATAACATGCTCGGTCGATCAACGGGACAGTGCCTGTTGCCATCGTGACAGGAATTGGGCTGATTTCATCCGGTCCATAGCAACAAGGAGTGGTGGTCCAAGCTGTATCAATCGCGTTCTGGCGGTCGTTTCCTCTAACTCATCCGCGGAAAACGGCGCCATGGAGGGGGTCACCAGATGAGATTTTGTCATCATCAGTTGCCCTTCTGTGGACAGTATGTAATCCAAAAACGCTGTGGCGTGTGGGCTGGGCTGGCTTCCTGGCAGGATAGCAGCCCGTGACAGGATCAGCGTGTAGTCTTCCGGTGCGACGATGCCGAGTGTGGGGTCAGCGGTCGCAGCCTCGGCTGCGTATGACCCCAGAACGTTGTAGGCGACCAGATAATCACCGTTGCTCACGCCTGAAATGATCTCGGCCGAACAGCAGGTTGCGACGGCGCCGGATCTTGCAAAGGCTTCCAGCAACCCGCCAAAACTCGTCGCCTCTTGCGAATCCATGTAGGCAAATAGATATCCAAGCCCGGAGGATTCAATGTCATAAGTGGCGACTCGCCCGGCATAGGGCGATCCGTCCGGCCTCAGCAGATCTAGCAGATCGAAACGGGTGCGCGGGACCTCGTCCGGTGGCACCAGATCCCGATTATAGACCATTACCGCCGGTTCACGTGAAATGCCCCAGACCTGGTCACGCCAGCGCAGCGATTCTGGCAGGGAACGGGTTTCCGGAGACATCCAGGTTGCTGCGCAGTTGTCGTTGACCAGCTTCACAACCTGATGAACGCCGGAGCTGATCACAATATCGGCTCCCGCCGCTCCAATAGTGCAATCGCGTGCCGTCTGGGTGTAAAGTTCGTTTGATCCCCATTGTTCATATCGGATCGACAGATCCGGTCGTGTGGCAAGAAAATCGGTGATGGTTGGCGCAAAAATCGAAATGTCGGTTGTCGTGCGAAGGGTAAGGCTGATTACGGCATCAGGTGGGCCAAACATGCGAACGTCTTCTTGCGCGCCTGCCGGACTTGCCATGAAGCCGAAGCAAAGCAGGATCGTAAAGATGATACAGCGGATCATCAGGCCACCTTTCCGGGCAACACGATTGAGGCACGGAATCCTTGCGCACCCGCCTCCATCTCCAGCCGCCCGCCAAAAGCGTTGGCCACTGCTTGGGCAATCGACAGGCCAAGACCCGTACCGCGCGCGCTTCGGGTTGTGAATCTTTGACCATGAGCCTTGAGGATGTCAGCAGACGGGCCTGGACCGGAATCCTGCACCCAAAGGCAGACCGTCTTTCCGCTCTGATGAACGCCTATCGTCACCGGAGAGCGCCCGTGTGCCAGTGCGTTGCCAAGTAGATTCTTGGCCGCCTCGGTCAGGGACAGCGCGTCGGCCATGACAAACACAGGCGTTTCGCCGATCTCCAACCGGATTTCGGCTTGCGGTGCGAGTAGGCGGTAGTCGCCCTCCTCGAAGATATCAAGCGCAATGTCTCGCAGGTCGACTTGTTCGCGGCGGGCTGCATCACCACGATGGATGACCATGGCACGCGACAACATCTGATCCAGCAGGTGACTGAGGCGAACCGTTCCGTCATGAATCTGTTCCACGATTTGAGCGCGTTGGACCGCGTCGGTTTCGTCCGCGGCCAGATCAGCCTGAGCACGCAGAGCAGCAACCGGTGTGCGCAGCTGGTGGGCGGTGTCAGATATCAGGTTCTTCATTGTCGCGAACTGCTGATTCAATCGGCCCATGAAACCATTGATGGCCTGCACCATCGTGTCCACTTCACGCGGGACCGATGCGTCGATGCGGGTCAGGTCGCGGGGGTCTCGCGCCGTCAGACTGTTGGCAAGACGGTCGAGCGGGCGCAGCGACCGGCGCACGACAACAACCGCAAAGGCGAGCATGGCCAACCCGCCCACGGCGAGCCCGCCGAGCGCATTCCGTGTGATGTCGAATGCCAGTTCGTTGCGGGCAAGCATCGTTTGTCCGACGACAATTTCGATCTGCCCGGAAAAGCGGCGTTCGGCAAACCTTCTCGTCACCCTGATGAACCGAGCCGCCTCGCCGCTGATCTCAGCATCATACATAACCGTATCCGGCGCATTGTCGGGCGGAAGTGGAAGGCTGTCGTAACCCGTCAGCACTTGGCCATCCGGGCCGCGCAGCTGATAGGCGACGCGATCGTCGGACGCGAGGGCCAGAAGTTCAAATGCCGAAACCGGCAGATCGACGATGGGCAGGCCGTCAATAACCGAGACCGAGGCTGCAATGTCATTGGCGGCACCCATCAGCAACCTGTCATAGGCCTCTCGCGCCGCCGCACGGCCATAGGCAAAGGCCGCCATTGAAAGGACCACGCCCCCGATGATCAAGAGCCCGGTCAAACCGATTACCAAACGGGCCGATAGCGACAGGGACGGAGTGGTGCGGGCAGGTTTGGTCATGGAATCCGATCGCGCTCTTCCACAGCGTCAGTCGCGTCCAGTTTGTAGCCAAGCCCGCGCAGGGTTTGAATCTCGACATTGCCGCCAGCCAGCCGTTTGCGCAGGCGCGCCACGTAAAGCTCGATGGCGTTCACCCCTGGCGCCGCGTCATCAAAGGCGTAAAGCCCATCGATCAGCCGCTCTTTTGACAGAACCTGCCCGCGGTTCTTAACCAGAAGCCCCAGTAGTGAGAACTCACGCCGGGTCAGATCAAGGGGCCGACCGGCAAGCGTGGCGATGCCGGACGTCGCGTTATAGCTCAGCTCCCCCACAATCTGTTCGGCAGATCTGTCAGCCTGTTCGCGGCGCAGGATTGCGTGAAGCCGTGCTTCCAGTTCGCGATGATCAAAGGGTTTCACCAGATAATCGTCAGCTCCAAGGCTGAAGGCCGACAGCTTGTCATCGACAGAGAACTGCGCTGTCAGCATCAATACCGGGACGACCTGCCCGGCGCGCCGCATTTCGCTCAAGAGGTCTGTTCCGGCGCCGTCGGGCAGATTTATATCCAATATGACGGCATCATAGGATTGAACCTCGAAACAGGCCCGCGCATCGGCCAGGTTCGCCGCCAGATCACAGGCCATCCCCGAACGCGACAACCGCCGTTGGGTGGCCTCGGCCAAATCCTCGGAATCTTCGACCAGCAGAACCCGCATCCGCCCTCCTTCCTTTCGAAAAGGATGTGACAGGTTGGTGACAGCTTCAACCTGTATTGTGCTCGGGAACTTCGGCTGAGGAGATGAGCCGGAGACCACAGAGGAGAAATGTTATGGCATTAAATCTGGTTCGCGCGGCCATTGCGGCTGCGGGTCTTGGCCTTGCTACCGGCGCCGCGGCGCAGGAATGCATCGCGCCAGCCAACCCCGGCGGAGGATGGGATTTCACCTGCCGGCAAGTGGGCAAATCGCTTCAGGATCTCGGGCTGATCGACAAGACGATGCAGGTGGTCAATCTGGCTGGCGGCGGCGGCGGCGTGGCTTTTGCCGAGGTGGTCAACAAGCGTGGCGATGACAACGAGTTGATCGTTGCGGCCTCGTCGGCTACGGCAACCCGCCTGGCACAAGGGGCCTATCCCGGCAACACAATGGATCAGGTGCGCTGGCTGGCCTCGATCGGTGCCGATTACGGCGTGATCGCGGTGTCCAAGGACAGTCCAGTTCAGACGCTTCCCGAGCTGCTAGACCAGATCAAGGCGGACCCGACCAGTGTGTCGATTGCAGGCGGTTCAGCCGTGGGAGGCTGGGATCACCTGAAAGTACTGATCGCCGCAAACGCCTATGGGATCGACGATGTGCGCAGCGTGAAATACATTGCCTTTGACGGCGGTGGTGAGGCAGTGACACAGTTGCTTGCCGGTTCGGTTCAGGCCTTCACCGGTGATATCTCAGAGGCCAAGGGGTTCGTCGATTCAGGCGATATCCGCGTTATCGCGGTGCTAAGTCCTGAACGTTTGACAGGCGAATTCGCGGATTTCCCGACGGCGAAGGAACAGGGCATTGATGCAATTGGCGCCAACTGGCGTGGTTTCTATGCGCCCGGTGGCATGTCCGACGAGGCCTATGGAGAATGGGTCGAGAAGATCGGGACCCTCTACGCTTCGGACGAGTGGAAAGAGGTGATGGCAGCCAACGGTCTGGCCCCGCTTGACCTGCAAGGGGCCGATTTCCAAGCCTTCGTGTCCGACTCCGTGGTGCAGATCCAGCAGATCTCGCGCGACATCGGAATCATCAAATAACGCTTTAACCACGTGCCGTGGCGGGGCCGTGCCCTGCCGCGCACCCAATTCAGGGAGAACCGCATGAGCGATCGCATTTTCGGAGCCTTCGGCATTTGTCTGGCACTGTTCTATGCATGGGCGACGCTGCAGATTGAAGAAAGCTTTCTGTCGGACGCCGTCGGGCCGAAAACCTTTCCGCTCGCAATTGCCGTGATCCTGGGCCTGTCCTCGCTTGCCATTTTACTGCGCCCCGATGCCGAGCCGGAGTGGCCAAGCCTCGCGCGGCTGGCCGAGATCTTTGCCGCTGTTGTGGTGATGGTTCTCTATGCAGAATTGCTTGGCTCTCTGGGCTTTGTCATCGCCACTGCATTGGCTGCCACCTACCTGACCTGGCGGCTTGGAACCGGGCCACTGCAGGCGGTTCTGGTCGGCGTTTTGACCTCGGTCGGCATTTACGTCGTATTCAAACTCATTCTTGGACTGTCGCTTGCACGCGGTCCGCTCGGATTCTGAGAAAGGGATACTCTGATGGACATTCTTGCCTCGCTCGGCGACGGCTTTGCCACCGCACTTTCCCTCCAGAACCTCGCGCTTGCCCTGCTTGGCACGTTTCTGGGGACTATGATGGGCGCTTTGCCGGGGCTTGGCCCCTCGAACGGCGTCGCCATCCTCATTCCCTTGGCTTTCACGCTTGGGCTAGGGGCTACGCCTTCGCTGATCCTGCTCACCTCGGTCTACTACGGGGCCATGTATGGAGGCCGGATTTCCTCGATCCTTCTCAATATACCCGGAGATGAGCCAGCGATGATGACGTGCCTGGACGGCCATCCGATGGCGTTGAAGGGACAGGCGGGCGAAGCGCTTTCGTTATCTGGTGTGGCAAGCTTTGTCGGCGCATTTCTGGCCACCTGGGGCCTCATCCTGCTGGCGCCGCAACTGGTCAAGTTTGCCCTGCTCTTCGGCCCCGCCGAATATTTCGCGCTGTTCGTACTGGCCTTCGCGACGCTAGGAGGCGTGTCGTCAACCAATCAGGCGAAATCTGCCTTTGCCGCGATGCTAGGGCTTGGTCTTGCCGTGATCGGGGTAGATACCCAGACTGGCGTGCCGCGGCTGACTTTCGGCGAGGTGCATCTCTATGATGGCCTCGACTTTCTTGTTGCCATCGTCGGGCTGTTCGCCTTGTCAGAGGTCTTTATCTTCCTCGAACATCGCCACGGCGAGGCCGACGCCGATAGAAAAAAAGTTCAGGTGGGTCGATTGACGCCCTCGTGGAGCATGTTGAAATCGACCTTTGCCACTATGCTGCGGGCATCCGGTCTGGGGTTTATCGCGGGCGTTTTGCCGGGTGCGGGGGCATCGCTTGGGTCTTTCATCTCCTACTCGATGGAAAAGCGGTTGGTCGACCGGAAAAACAGCTTCGGCACAGGCGACCCGCGAGGGGTGGCCGCGCCCGAAGCGGGAAACAATGCCGCCGCCGGTGGCGCGCTGGTGCCCATGCTGGCGTTGGGTGTGCCGGGATCTGGTACCACGGCGGTGTTGCTAGCCGTTCTTCTTTCGCTCAATATCACGCCTGGCCCGTTGCTGTTCTCACAGAACCCGGATGTTGTCTGGGGGCTGATCGCCGCACTTTTCATTGCAAACTTTATGCTTCTGGCCATGAACATACCAATGGTCGGGCTGTTTACCCGCGTACTCATGGTGCCACCGCGTATTCTGATGCCGATCGTGGCGATGGTTAGTTTCGTTGGTATCTACGGAATCTCGGGTTCATCATTCGACTTGTTGGTCATGATTGGCTTTGGTGTGATGGGCTGGGTCTTGCGTAAGCTTGATGTGCCGCTGGTGCCGGTGATTCTGGGGACGCTGCTGGGCAACACGATGGAAAACAACTTGCGTCGCGCGGTTACGATCTCGAACGGGGACTACTGGACGCTGGTCGACAGCGGATTGTCGATTGCCCTGTGGGCGGTTGCTATCGCAGGTTTCATCTTGCCGCTTTTCGTGGGTCGCATCGTCAAGGCCCGTATGCACGCCCGCCGCGATACCGAAGGATCGACGGCGGATTGAGAAGGTGCCGAGTCTCCGTTTTAAAATGCCAAGCCGTTGTAAAGGTCTGTGCTGCGATGGCCAACCTTGTTGGTGGCACCTGGTCATGATCCCTTGGGCAGCAGCCAGATGGGTTATTGAACGACGGCCAAAACCCAAGCAGAGCGGCCAACTACGGCGCTTGGTTTTGCCACATTGTGTTTCATGCTTCACTGTGCCGCTCCCAGATGCCATATCCGTGGCATGCAAAACGACCTCGACCACTTTGAGAAGATCGCCCGTGATACCATCGCCTCGCTGCCAATGGCGTTCCGTCCCGCAGCCGAGGCCGTCATCCTGCGCATCTCCGATTGGCCGACGCCCGACATTTTGAATGAACTGAGTATCGCTGACCCCCTTGAGTTGACTGGGCTCTACGAGGGGATACCGATGACCGAGAAATCGTTTTCCGATGTGGCGCTACCAGCAGATTCCGTCTGGCTCTTCCGTCAACCCATTCTGACTGAGTGGCGTGAGCGTGGTGACGTCGAACTGGACGAGTTGATCGCCCATGTCGTAATTCACGAGTTCGCCCATCATTTCGGCTGGTCCGATGAGGACATTGCCGCAATCGACCAATGGTGGGCTTAAACGCAATCTGGTCTCGATTACAGCATATGCTTGGAAAACCGTCTCAAAAGGCTCCTTGACGCCGATGACGGTCAAAAAAAAAGGGGCAGTTTAACAAACCGGAAAACAAAAAAGGCCCAGTCAGAGGCCTTGTTTTATTGGTCGGAGTGAGAGGATTCGAACCTCCGGCCCCTGCCTCCCGAAGACAGTGCTCTACCAGGCTGAGCTACACTCCGACCGTGGCGGGTGATCTATACTCGCGGGCATACAGTTGCAAGAGGGATTCTGATAGTAGCTCGGGAAATTGCCTCTCTTGCCGGAAGGCGGCAATTGTCAGACGGTAGGCTCAATCGAGGGTCTGGCATGAACGGGAATTTATTCTATCTGGTTGGTGGCGTTGGCATGTTCCTTGTGGGCATGGAAATCATGACCAACGCCTTGCGCGAGGTTGCTGGCAGTCGTTTGCGCCGCATTCTTACGACGTTTACCACCACACCTTTGCGCGGCGTGCTGACGGGGGCGACGACGACTGCTGTTGTGCAATCCTCTAGCGCGACGACGGTCATGACAGTCGGTTTCGTGGGGGCCGGCTTGCTGACGATGCCCGAAGCTATGGGCGTGATCTACGGCGCCAATATCGGCACGACCGCGACCGGCTGGCTGGTCTCCGTTCTGGGCTTCAAGCTCAAACTGGGCAACGTGGCCTTGGCCTTGCTGTTCCCGGCCGCGCTGGTCGATTTGCTGGCACATGGGCCGGTGGCCCGGTTCGGGCGGGTGTTGTCCGGCCTGTGCCTGCTGCTCGTCGGGTTGGAACTGATGCAGACGGGAATGGGCGATCTGACCGAGACCGTGACGCCTGCCATGCTGCCGGGTGCAACCTTTCTGGGGTTGCTGACGCTGGTGGGAGCAGGTGCAGCCATCACCATTCTCATGCAATCCTCAAGCGCCGCGATGGCCTTGTCGCTGGTGATGCTGTCGGCGGGGGCGATTTCGATGATCCAGGCGGCCAGCCTTGTCATCGGCATGAACATCGGCACCACGTTCACCGCCCTGCTTGCCTCTCTGGGTGGATCGGTTCCGATGCGGCAAACGGCGATTGCCAACCTGATCTTCAACATTGCGACATCCGTGATCGCGTTTCCGTTATTGTTCCTGTTCCGTACGAATCTGGAGCATATCGCGGCGTCAACCGACGAAATGACCTCGCTCCTGGTTTTCCACACCGGGTTCAATCTGGCCGGAACAGCGTTGTTCCTACCGATAACACGCCAGTTTTCTGGTCTGGTTGCGCGCATTCTGCCCGACAAGCGGGAGCGTCTGATCGACCTTGACGAACGGCTGCTCAGCGATCCGGGTACCGCCATTCTCGCGGCGCAGACAGCCGTTTCGTCCATTGCGGCGCGGTTGTTCACTGCAATCGGATCGGCTCTGCAGCCCGAACCGGATTTGCGCCCTCTCGCGGCTCTTGGCGTATGCGCTGACGCGTTGGAGGAGTTGAGGAAATACCTTGCCGCCATTCGTCTCACCGAAGGGCGAGCGGCCGAAGAAGAAGCCTTTGCCGCCTTGCTTCATCAAATTGATCATCTGGACCGTCTGTTGCGCCGGGCCGGACAGAGAGGCCGGATGGAAACGCTGTTGTCGGACCGCCTGTTGCGCAGACCCGGCTTGGCTGCAGGCGTGGCGCTGTCGCTGGCGGCCGGCGATCTGGCGTCTCCGACGGTCGCGGTCCGCCTGCTGCGCTTGCAAGCGCTTGTCCAGCGTCGGGCCAAGCGCCACCGCCGCGCGATGATGCTGGGGGAACATGCAGGGCTTTATTCTCTGGAAGAAGTCTTTGCGCATACCGACGCGATGCGCTGGCTTGACAGGATACTGCATCATGCCGAGCGGGTGGCGCACTACCAGCCGCACAGCCCGGTCGCAGAGCCTGCGGCAGAAACATCCGCCGCAGGCCAGTAGAAATTACAGGCTGTTGTCCAACGCGGCGATGATGGCAGCGCCCATTTCCGTGGTCGACACCGGTTTGACGCCTTCATCGGCCAGCAGGTCGCCGGTGCGAACACCATCGGCTAGCACCTTTTCAACCGCCGCTTCCAGACGGTCAGCCTCGGCCCCATTATCAAAACTGTAGCGCAGCGCCATGGCGAAGCTCAGGATACAGGCGATGGGGTTGGCCTTACCCTGACCTGCGATGTCAGGGGCCGAGCCGTGTACGGGCTCGTAAAGCGCCTTGGGGCGGCCATTGGCCATGGGGGCGCCCAGCGACGCCGAGGGCAGCATGCCCAGGCTGCCGGTCAGCATCGCGGCGCAATCGGACAGGATGTCACCGAACAGGTTGTCGGTCAGGATCACGTCAAACTGTTTCGGCGCGCGCACCAGCTGCATGGCGCCGTTGTCGGCGTACATGTGGCTCAATTCGACCTCTGGATAATCTTTGGCCACGCGGGTCACCACCTCGCGCCACAGAATGCCCGATTCCATCACGTTGGCCTTCTCCATAGAGCAGACCTTCTTGTTGCGGCGCATTGCCAGTTCGAAGGCCGAGCGGGCAACACGTTCGATCTCGCTTTCGGTGTAGCGCTGAGTATTGATGCCCACGCGCTCGTTGCCTTCCTCGAAGATGCCACGCGGTTCTCCGAAATAGACGCCTGAGGTCAGTTCGCGCACGATCATGATGTCGAGACCCGCGACGATGTCCTTTTTCAGCGACGAGAAATCGGCCAGCGCGTCAAAGCACTGGGCGGGGCGCAGGTTGGAATAGAGATCCATTTCCTTGCGCAAACGCAACAGCCCGCGTTCGGGCTTCACACTGAAATCCAGGTCGTCATATTTCGGCCCGCCTACGGCACCCAACAGCACAGCATCCACGTCCTGCGCCTTGGCCATGGTCTCGTCCGCCAGCGGCTTGCCGTGCACATCATAGGCTGCACCGCCCACCAGGTCTTCGCTCACGTCAAAGTGAAGACCGCGGTTTGTACCAAACCAGTCGATGATTTTGCGCACTTCGGCCATAACTTCCGGGCCAATTCCGTCTCCGGGCAGGATGAGGAGCGAAGGGTTGGGCATGAACGGTCTCCTTGCGTTTCGTTGCCATCGCCCTAGCGTGTGCGCGGCAACGGGTCAATGAGACGATCCGGCCAAAACACGAGGAAAATACATGCTGATACCGGGAAATGCGGTCCCTGAACTGAAAATCGAAACCGTGGCGCACGGAAGCTTCGACTTGGACCGGGACAAAGGGAAAAACGGAACGCTGGTGATTCAATATCGAGGCGTGCACTGTCCGATCTGCGTCCGGCAGATGGGCGAGCTGGAGGCAGCGCTGGATGACTTTGCCGAACTTGGTGTCGAAGTCATCATGCTCAGCACGGATACGGCGGAACGCGCGGCGCAAACCGTCGAAAAGGCCGGAACCTCTCGCTTGCGCGTCGGGCACGGTCTGCCGCTTGCGGCGGCGCGGGATGATTGGGGGCTGTATATGTCGAAAGGCCGTGAAGGCACCGCCGAGGCGCCCTATTTCGCCGAACCCGGCCATTTCTATGTCGCCCCGGATCGCTCTTTGTATTTTGCCTGGCAGCAATCGACACCGTTTGGTCGTCCGTCCGTGGCGGATATCAAGGGTGGCATCAAATACGCGCTGGATAACAACTATCCACCACGCGGAACTCATACTGGCCCGCTTCCGGCCTAACGGTTCAACCCAAGCAAACCCTCCGCCAACAGGTTCCATACACGGCGAATGCGGGGGGTTTGCCGCATGGCTTGCGGCGCGGCCAGCCAGACCTGCAGAGGTGGGATGGGCAGATCGAACGGCAGCTCTTGCACTGTCGGATCGGCCTGTCCCACAGAGCGCTGCGTAAAGCCGATGCCGCATCCGGCGCGCACCAGTTCCCAATAAGCGCTGTGGTTGTCGCACCGCACGACGAACATCCCGCGCGTGGCAGGCCATCCCATTTCTCGCATCGTGGTGATGATCGCCTCGTCCGCGTCCAGCCCGACGAGATCATGGTCCATCAGATCTTCGATTTTCTCAGGCATTCCTGCGCGGTTCAGATAGGATTTGGCGGCAAATGCGGCCAGTTCGATATCCGTGATGTGCTGTGCCACAATGTCGAGTTGCCGGGGCGGGTACATGCGAACGGCGATATCCGCCTCGCGAAACAACAGGTTTTCGGTGGCGTCGGTCGGCACCAATTCCAACTGAATTTCGGGCTCCAACTCTCGGATGCGGGCAAGGATTGGCGGAAGGTTGTGGTGGGAAGCATAGACCGAGGCTGTGATCCTGACCGTACCTGCAAGGCTCTTGGCTTCGCCTGCGGTGATCAGTGAAATCTCCTGCATGGCATCGCGCATGCGGATTGCCATGGGTAACAGTTGCGCGCCAGTATCGCTCAGCCTCAGACCACGGGTGTGCCGGTGGAACAGCGACACGCCCAGGGATTGCTCCAGAGCCTGAATCTGACGGCCCAGAGTTGGTTGGCTGCTGTTCAGATTTCGGGCTGCGGCAGACAGGGAACCGGTTTCGACGACAGCCAGAAAGCTTTGAATCAGGGACCAGTCAGCGGAAATGAGCGATTTATCCATTCAGAAATGAATACATGATCTGCGTTTTTCTGCAATTCAATAACGTAATCGAATGGGTATCTTGCCCCCGAGAAGAGGAGAATACTCATGACACAGACAGTACTTGTTCTCGGGGCCTCGGGACGGTTTGGCCGAAATGCTGTATTGGCGTTTGCAAAGGCTGGCTGGACCGTGCGCGGATTTGACCGAAAGTCAGACGACTTGCTGATTGCAGCACAAGGTGCGGATGTGATCGTAAACGCCTGGAACCCGCCCTATACAGAGTGGGCCAAGCAGGTTGTCCCCCTTCATGCAAAGGTGATCGAGGCTGCGAAACTCAGCGGTTCGACGGTGATTGTGCCGGGAAATGTATATGTCTTCGGTGCAGATACGCCGGGGCCGTGGTCGGGCGCGACACCACACCTGGCGACCAATCCACTGGGACGAATTCGCAGACATATGGAAGAGGCCTATCGCGCCTCGACCGTGCGTACGATCCTGTTGCGGGCAGGGGATTTCATCGACACCGAAGCTTCGGGCAACTGGTTCGATCAGGTCATGATCAAGCCTTTGGCAAAGGGCAAATTCGTCTATCCCGGCGATCCGGACATACCGCACGCCTGGGCCTATCTGCCCGATCTTGCCCGTGCAGCCGTTGCCTTGGCGGAAATCCGAGGTGAATTGCCGCGGTTCGCGGAGGTGCCTTTTGCAGGGTTCACAGTGACCGGGCGAGACATTGCCGAGGGGTTGTCGCGGGTTCTGAGGCGACCGGTTTCGGTAAAGGAAATGTCGTGGTGGCCGCTTGAACTGGCGCAGCCGTTCTGGCCAATGGCGCGGCACCTGATCGAGATGCGGTACTTGTGGAACACGCCGAATTGTCTGGATTGTACGCATTTTGAGACCCTAGTTGGCCCATTTGTACAAACCGATTTCACGACCGCGCTGGCATCGGCGGTCCCGGCGGGACTACTCGGCCAAGAGATCCACCCAGACCAGCCGGTGACGGCTGGCGCGTGACGCGGCCTCATGCCCGTCCACATCGGGGGCGGGCCAATACACCCCGGCATCTGCCACCGACCAGTCCGAGGATGGCAAGACGTAATCGACGCGAAAGCGACCGATCCCGGGCCAGTCCACTGTGTCATGTGCGTCAGGCGAGCGGTGGTTCTGGTTTCCGGCACGCGCAGCACCGGCGCTTTGTGGAGCGGGGTCTTGCAGGCGTGGGTCGGACAGCAGGGTGCGGACGGTCTGGGTGCGACCATCGCTGTCGTGCGGGTCAAGATTTGCATCACCGGCGAGGACGAATTTCGTAGCATGGGCAGGGCCAAGCGCGCCGTCCAGATAGGCTTGCCACAGCCGGATTTCGTCACGGTTGCGAAGGCCGTTGCGATCTTCGGGGCCGTCGAAGACCGGCGGTGAGGCATGGAAGGTCATCAGATGAAACCGACCCGCTGGCGCATCGATTGGAATCGCCCAATGCGCGGTGGAAGACAGGCGTTGTTGCGCCTGCGCCTCTGCCGTGGGGAAGGGACCCGAAGCCGTCTGCGGCAGTTGCGCGCCGGGCAGGTCGCGCCACAGGAGGTTGGTGAATTCAACGACCGCCTCGTTTATGATCGGGTAACGGGACAGGACGGCCAGACCGCCTTGCCCGGAAAACTCGCCCCAACCCTGCGCGTCACCGGGGCCAAAGGTGCGCCCATCGCCGTCAAGGTCGAGCGCGGTTTCGATGCCGGAATTGGGTTGGCTGGAATAGCGGTGGGGATAGTCGATACCTGCCTTGCTGAGCAGGTCTGCCAGGGCGTTCAGGGCCAAACCGTCATGGTCCCAGTCGATACCTTGCAGGGCAATCACATCCGGCGCGACGGTTGAAATCACCGTGACAACATCCGTGACTTGCGGGTCGCTTCGTTGAATGTCGCGCAGCAACAGGCCAGGGCCCTTGCGGCTGAGTTCGGTGTTGTAGGTTGCGATACGCAAAACATCTGCCTGTGCCAGCGTTGGCAACAGCAGAAGCGGCAGAAAGGCCCGGATCATGCGGTCTGGGCGGCCTCGGCGGTGGAATAGGCGCGGCGGCGTTTTTCCTCGATCAGGCCGGCGATTCGCATCATGGCCATGCCTCGCATGATGATGCTGGCGGGCAGAAAGGCCCAGGCGCTCATGGTCCAGATCAGGGTTTGCGGATTGCCCAGCGAAATCGGGTCGATGACATCGGATGCCAGCTTGATCACTGCCGGAATAAGGAAGGGCAGCAGCACGCCCACCGTGACGTTGAGCCGACCGTCGCGTTGCAACCGGGTAACGACATCGCCGCCGGTTGTCGGGTCGAAAAGAGGAAGGTTCACCCAAACGTTGAAGGCCCCGTTGCCCAGGGGCCAGCCGCGAAAGCGCAGCGCGTAGGCAAAGGTGGCCACGGTGACCAGCGCGGCGATATAGGCGATTCCCGCCGACATCCGCACCAGATTGACCAGACCGGAACTGGCATCCGGCGGCAGCATCAAGACCACCAGACGCACGGGCGAATAGGGGAAATCGACGACATTCGAGATCAGTATGCCGACACCGGCAAACAAGGTGGTCAATCCTGTGGGCGCGTAGACGTGTTTGCAGACCAATGTCAGGAAGGTGACCATCGACATCAGGCCGACGAACCGCAGCCGGTTCAAAGGCGGCGCATCACGGAATTCGATGAAGCTGGGAAAGGCGGAGTTGTATTCGGCAAACGTCAGTACAAATGCGAGAATCGCGAGGAACACCACGATCTCTGTCGCATTCGAAGCTGAACCAGGCAGGTACAACGCAGGTGTGAGCACCAAAAGCGCCACAAGCAACCCACGTATCGCCGCCCCTGTTGTGCGTGCAAACACTATCCGAATCCCTTCAAACTGGACAGGCCGGTTCTTTGCCGCACCCTTGTTCCAACTTGTGCCCGCTTTGCAAAGCGGATGCCTCTTATAGGCATATTTGTGCCGACAACAGACATCCCTCTCAAGACACTAGGGCAACAAACACATGATTTGAGGCAAAAAGATGGCAAGAGTGGTGCCGCAATGCATCAATGGTGACTCAAATTCGACGTGTGTTCATAATTTTGCACTACATTTTGTGGTTGTGTAAAATTCGGCCCCAAATGAACAAAGGCCGCGCAGGGCGGCCTTTGTGGTTAACGTAGGGTCAGTCTTACACCCAGGGACGGGATTGGGCCGCTTCTGATTCGAATTTTGCGATATGTTCCGCCTTTTTCATCGTCAGCCCGATGTCATCCAGCCCGTTCAGAAGGCAGTGTTTCCGGTGCGGATCGATGTCAAACTTGATGACCGCGCCGTCAGACGTGGTGATTTCCTGAGTTTCCAGATCGATCGTCATTCGCGCGTTCTCGCCCTTGTGCGCGTCCTGCATCAGAACCTCATGCTGGTCGGGGGTGACCACGATCGGCAGGATACCGTTCTTGAAGCAGTTGTTGAAAAAGATGTCGGCGAAGCTGGTCGAGATGACCGACTTGATGCCGAAATCCTTGATCGCCCACGGTGCGTGTTCGCGCGATGATCCGCAGCCGAAGTTGTCGCCCGCGACCAGAATTTCAGCCTCGCGATAGGCAGGTTTGTTCAGCACGAAATCGGGCTTTTCGCTGCCGTCATCGTTATAGCGCATCTCGTCGAAGAGGACGACGCCAAGGCCCGACCGTTTGATGGTTTTCAGGTGGACCTTGGGAATGATCATATCGGTGTCGATGTTGATCAAAGGCATTGGGGCGGCCACCCCGTGGACTTTTTCGAACTTTTCCATTTTTTCACTCCTGCGGGAGAGGGCCAGCCCCGTTCCCCGCGCTATCCTTGTTTGATTTGGTTTCCGGCGCCCTTGAAGAACAGCGCCATGAAGATCAGGCCGAACCCGTTGAACAGCATCTCGATGCCCAGAAGGATGCCGAGCAGTTTCAGCAGCCAGGTGGGATCCTCCGCCGCGTAGTTCCAGATGATGGCGGCGAGAACCATCGACAGAACGCCCGAGATCAGTGTGGGCCAGAAAAACTGTGTTCCGCGCATCTGGAACGACAGGATGATGCGGGCGATACCGCCGGCCATGAACAGGATCAGAACCAGCATGGCCAGCGAAATGACGCCCTGCAGCGGATGAGACAGGAATGACCAGCCCAGAAACAGCATGATCGCGCCCATGATGATGGACAGGATCTTGGCACCGGTGCCTTCGACGGTGAAGCCGCCGATGACCTGAAGCCCGCCGCCGATGAGCAGCAGGATTCCGGTGAGCGTCGCGATGGCCACGGATGCCACGACAGGCGCGCCCAGGACGATGACCCCGAACACGATGAACAGTATTCCCAAAAGGAACAGTTTCAGCCAGTCACTCATTTCAGTCTCTCCCTCAAAAATTCAATTATGAGGGTAGCTTACATCAACTCGCGCACGTCTGTCAGCCGTCCTGTGATTGCCGCTGCGGCAGCCATTGCCGGGCTCAGCAGGTGGGTGCGCCCGCCGCGGCCCTGACGGCCCTCGAAGTTGCGGTTCGAGGTGGCGGCGCAGCGTTCGCCGGGGCTGAGCTGATCGGGGTTCATGGCAAGGCACATCGAGCACCCGGCCAGACGCCACTCGAACCCGGCTTCCTTGAAGATATCCGCCAGACCTTCTTCCTCGGCCTGGGCGCGGACAAGGCCCGAGCCGGGCACGACCATGGCACGCATACCGTCCTTGATCTTCTTGCCCTTGAGGATCGCGGCCGCGGCGCGCAGGTCTTCGATGCGGCCGTTGGTGCAGGAGCCGATGAAGACGGTGTCGATTTCGATATCGCTCAGCTTCTGGCCAGCGGTCAGCCCCATGTATTCGATCGAACGGCGGGCCGCGTCGATCTTGCCGCCGGTGAAATCCTCGGGGTTTGGCACGGTTGCGGTGATCGGCAGCACGTCTTCGGGCGAGGTGCCCCAGGTCACGACGGGTGCGATGTCCTCGCCCTTGAGGGTGATGACCTTGTCGAAATGCGCGTCGTCGTCGGAGTAGAGCGTTTTCCACCAGTTCAGCGCGGCTTCCCACTGCGCGCCCTTGGGGGCGTGGGGGCGGCCCTTGACGTATTCAAAGGTGGTCTCGTCCGGCGCGATCAGGCCAGCGCGGGCACCGCCTTCGATCGCCATGTTGCAGACGGTCATGCGACCTTCCATCGACAGATCGCGGATTGCTTCGCCGCAATACTCGATGACATAGCCGGTACCCCCGGCGGTGCCGGTCTCACCGATCACGGCCAGAGTGATATCCTTGGCGGTCACGCCCGGCTGCAACTTGCCGGTGATTTCCACCTTCATGTTCTTGGACTTCTTCTGGATCAGAGTCTGGGTGGCCAGAACGTGTTCGACCTCGGACGTGCCGATGCCATGGGCCAGCGCGCCGAATGCACCGTGGGTCGCTGTGTGGCTGTCGCCGCAAACCACGGTCATGCCGGGCAGGGTCCAGCCCTGCTCAGGGCCGACGATGTGCACGATGCCCTGACGGACGTCATTCACCGGGTAATAGTGAATGCCGAAATCCTTGGCGTTCTTGTCCAGCGCTTCGACCTGGATGCGCGATTCCGGGTTTTCGATCCCGTTCACGCGGTCCGGCGTGGTGGGCACGTTGTGGTCCGGTACGGCGATGGTTTTATCCGGTGCGTGCACCTTGCGGCCCGCCATGCGCAGCCCTTCGAAGGCCTGCGGGCTGGTGACCTCGTGCACGAGGTGGCGGTCGATATAGAGAAGGCAGGTGCCATCGTCGGCTTCGTGCGCGACATGGGCATCCCAGATCTTGTCATAGAGTGTCTTGGGGGACATCGGTCCTCTCCCGTTTTTTGAGAATAGCTGGCAAATGGTGGCTGGACGCCGATTATAGGCGCGCCAGAACCGTGCGGGCAGCCCCGAAAAACCGTTCACGCAACCGCGCGCGGTCCTGAAGATACGGGTTCGGAGCCGGGTAGTGTCTCATGTGCACCAGATATAACGGGGCACAGTGGCAATCAAGGTTGATCTTGGCATCACGACGGGCCTTGCGCTTGGCCGCCCGGCCCGGCCATGCTGAGGGCAGGAGGTACGCGAATGGACCCAGACCTGTTGCCGACCACGTTCACGGACGTGATCAACGCGTTCACGACGCAAGGCGCGAAACTTGTCGATCTGTTCCTGACCCCCGGTTGGCGGCAATACCAGATGCTGATTCTGCTGGTTCTGCTGGCGATCGCCTATTGCCTGAAGGTACTGACAAAAAACCGCTGGGATGCGTGGGCACGCACCCGCGAGGGTTGGCCGAAATGGCGGCTGCGCGTGCTGGTGCAGATCATGCGCCGTCTGACGCTGGCCTATTTCGCGTTGTTGTCCTGGGCGGTCTATCTGGTGATGCAGCAGGCGACGTGGCCATCGCGGAGTTACATCATCGGGGTTTTCGCGACCCTTGCGACGGCGTGGCTGATCATCGGTTTTCTGGCGCGGCTGGTTCGGAACCGAACACTGAGGCAGATCTTCAAGTGGTCCATGTGGGTTTATGCGACACTGGTCGCACTGAATCTGACTGATGATGTGGCCGGGTTCCTGGATGGCGTCGCCATTTCTATCGGCGATCTGCACATTTCCATATTGGGTATTCTAAAGGCAACGCTGCTGATCGGTGTCCTTTTGGTGCTGACGCGACTGGTTACTCAGGCAGCCGCGCGCGGGCTTGAGCAGAATGACGACCTTACACCGTCAATGCAGGTGCTTTTGACCAAGGCGATTCAAGTGGCGCTTTATGGGTTGGTCCTGATGGTTGCGATCAGGACTCTCGGGTTCGACCTGACCGGCATAGCCCTGCTATCTGGTGCTGTGGGTGTCGGCATCGGCTTTGGGTTGCAGAAAGTGGTGTCGAACCTGATCTCGGGCATCATCATCCTGATGGATCGCTCGATCAAGCCGGGCGATGTCATCTCGTTGGGCGACACCTTTGGCTGGATCAATGCGTTGGGCGCGCGATATGTGTCGGTGGTGACGCGGGATGGCCGCGAGTATCTGATACCGAACGAGGATCTGATCACAAACCAGGTGGTGAACTGGTCGCATTCGGATCGGTTCGTACGGTTGGACCTGAATTTTGGCACCGCCTATGATGACGATCCGCATCAGGTGCGCGCGGTGGCAATCAAGGCGGTCAAATCCGTTCGTCGGGTGCTGTCCGGGCCGGGGCATGAGCCGGTCTGTCACATAACCGGGTTCGGTGACAGCAGTGTCGATTACATCCTGCGGTTCTGGATCAGCGATCCGACGGCCGGCCTGACCAACATACGGGGCAACGTGTTTCTGGCGCTTTGGGACGCGTTCAAGGCCGAAGGCATCTCGATTCCGTTCCCGCAGCGAGAGGTTCGCCTGCTCAACGATGACGCCGGAAAAGAGACGGTTTCGCAACAACTTGCTGAAGAGTGAGCGCCCGTGACGCCGGGTTTCATTGAAATGACAAAATTTGGTTGCTAAATTCAACTTACCCCCGCGCCGGGGGGTTGGCCGGTGCTTTTCAAAGGAGGACTATGTCCTGTCTCTCAGTACACAGGCGGGTTTGCCCGCCGATAACGGGGCCGCAATGATGGCCCACTCTCAGCTTACCAGCGAAAAGCTGCTTGAGCGCATCCTTTCCTCACTATCCGATGACAAGGCCGAAGACGTTGTGCAGATCGATCTGCGCGGCAAGTCGTCGGTAGCGGATTACATGGTGATCGCGTCCGGACGTTCGACACGTCAGGTCTCGGCCATGGCGGAAAAGCTGATGGACCGCATCAAGCAGGAGTTCGGATTCACCTGCAAGGTCGAAGGCAAGGATGCCGGCGACTGGGCGCTGATCGATACGGGCGACGTGGTCGTTCATATCTTCCGCCCCGAAGTGCGGGAATTTTATCAGCTGGAAAAGATGTGGCTGCCGCAGGGTAGCAGCGCCTCGGCGAACTGAGGCGCTATCCCGGCCTGCGATTTCGGGCCGGAAGCGAGAGTTGAATGCGCGTTAGCATCTGCGCGGTCGGCCGATTGCGGGCCGGACCGGAGAAATCCCTGATTGACGATTATCTGACCCGGTTCGACCGGACGGGGCGGGCGCTGGGTCTGGGCCCGGCATGTGTGATCGAGGTCGAGGACAAGAAGAACGCGGGCATGGGCGCCGAGGCGGTCTTGCTGCGCAAGGCGCTGCCCAAGGGCGCGGTGATCTGCACATTGGACGAGCGTGGCAGGACGCTTTCGTCGCCCGATTTCGCGGACAAGTTGGCCGGGTGGCGTGATGCCGGGCGGCAGGATCTGGCGCTGATCATCGGCGGGGCCGACGGAATCGACGCGGACTTGCGGGCCGAGGCGGATTTCTCGATATCCTTTGGCGCGATGGTCTGGCCGCACATGCTGGTGCGGGTGATGCTGGCCGAACAGCTGTACCGGGCGGCCACGATACTGGCCGGAAGCCCCTATCACCGGGTATGACGGGGTCATGGCACAGCTTTTGATCGTCTACCATTCACGCACGGGCGGCAGCCGGCAGATGGCCGAGGCCGCCGGGGCGGGTGCGCGCGGCGAGGCGCAGGTGGTGCTGAAACCCGCCGATCAGGCGGGGCCGGATGATTTGCTGGCGGCAGACGGTTATGTCTTTTGTTGCCCCGAAAACCTGGCGGCGATATCGGGCGTGATGAAGGATTTCTTTGACCGCTGCTATTACCCGGTTCTGGGCCGGATCGAGGGGCGACCCTATGCGCAGATGGTCTGCGCCGGGTCAGATGGCGAAAATGCGGTGCGCCAGGTCGCCCGGATCGCGCAGGGCTGGCGTCTGAAGGAGGTTCAGCCCGCCATGATCGTGTGTACTCACGCGCAGACCCCCGAACAGATACTGGCGGAAAAGGTCATTCCCGAAGCCGAACTGGAACAGTGCCGCGAGCTTGGCATGGCGCTGGGCGCGGGGCTGAGCATGGGGGCGTTCTGACGTTCAGTCGAGGCTCAGGGTATAGGTCTGGCCGCTCCACCCGTCGACGAGGCAACGGGACTGGATCCGAACCTCGGTGACACCCGCAGGGATCGAAAC
>NZ_JBXWSF010000031.1:0-44784 GCF_059613285.1 Ruegeria sp. BHSB058
GTTGCGGCGCGACTTGGAAACTTTGTTCTGTTGGACAGCCATTGTCTCAACCTTTGTCTGACTGGGGCCTGCGGATCTGCCGCCGGCCGGGTTACATTCTTCGTTTTCTCGTGGCGTGACGCGCGTTTAGGGCACTGCCCTCACGATGTCCAACCCAAAATCCGATGAGCGCGCGAAAATACTGCGATTCTCGTCATGTTCAAGTGGTTTTTCTGAGCGCCTGCTATGACAGGTCTCGGGCTTTATGTCACTTGTCTTTTTTCAGCGTCTTGCGCAATTCGGCCAAACCCGCAAACGGCTTTACGTCCTCGTCTGTCATGGCTTGTTTTCCCGGTTCCGTATATACTGCTTCACCCAGATCGGCACCGTCCTTGCGAGGATATTGTGGCAAGGCCAAAGACAGCGCTTCAATCATCACAGTGTCGAGATCGATGAATGCTTCCAGTGCCTCGGTCTCGTCATCTTCGGGCATTTCGGCCTCGGCTTCGTCTGGTTCCTGCCAATCGGCCAGAAACACGCGGCGCACATCGGAATCGATGCGGGTGGTGACAGGTTCCAGAGAGATCACGCAAGGCTGGACCACGGTTGCGCCCAGCTTTGCCGAAAGAACCCAATCGCGTTTTCCTCGTGACCGAAGCTCTCCTGTAAAGCTCAGTTTACGCAAGCCCAACAGGTCCATTTCATCTCTGATGCGTTCCAGTTCAGATGCGTCGGGACGCAGGTGGAACTCCGTTGGCGTGTTTTGGGCAAGGTCGGCGACCCGAAGGGGTGTCTGGTCTCTCATCCGGGATCTTTCGTGTGTTGAACCGGCGCGTTGGTTTCTGTAATCGGATAGAAGCCGCGTGGCGCCAAGGCAAGAGGTTCTGGATGGTAAAGTTTAATGATCTGCTGACACCGGCAATCCGGGTGATCGCATTCGGGACCTGTCTGGCTGTCGCCACGGCCTGTACGCCGATATACAAGAAGCACGGTTATGCTCCGAGCCAGGCCGAACTGGCTGAACTGAAAGTTGGGGTTGATACCCGCGATAGCGTGATCGAAGCGGTCGGCGCACCGGGGGCATCCGGGGTGTTGAAGGATTCTGGGTATTATTATGTCGTGTCCCGGTTCCGTCATTATGGCCCGAAACAGCCCGAGGTTGTGTCGCGGGAGCTGGTAGCCATCACCTTTGACCAGCGAGGCGTGCTACGCAATATCGAGCGCTATACGCTGGAAGATGGGATCGTCGTGCCGCTCGAGCGTCGAGTGACCAGTTCCAGCGTGGAGGACAAGACCTTCCTGCGTCAGTTGTTAGGCAGCATCGGAAGCTTCAACCCGGCAAACGCGTTGAACTGATAATGGCCTATTGTTATGCCGATTTGCCCTTGTCGCCGCTTGCGTGACGCAGCGAATGTGCTTACGTGATCCGGGCGGCGCTGCGGGGAAGTCAACCTTGGCAGAAACGGTTTTGGTGGACAAAGGACGTTATAGGGCGCGATGTGCCTCTTCGGCTGGGGATGTCGCTGACGCACAGGCATTGCGTAGTCTTGCGTTCAAATCAAAAGTGCTGGATCAGGACGAATTCGATCAACGCTGTACACATGTCCTGATTGAGGACATGCGCGCGAACGGGCGTATCGTGTGTTGCTTCAGGATGCTGACGCTTGACTGCGGACGTGACATTCATCGCAGTTATTCCGCACAATATTATGACCTTTCGGGGTTGTACGATTTCACCGGACGTATGGTTGAAATGGGACGGTTCTGTGTACACCCCGATTGGAATGACCCTGATATTCTGCGGGTCGCATGGGGGGCGATGGCGGTTTTCGTGGACCGGTACAATGTGGAAATGCTGTTTGGGTGCTCTTCGTTTGCTGGCACTGAAACCAGGCAATACCTGGATGCGTTTGCCATGTTGAAGGACAGACACCTCGGCCCGAAACGCTGGCTACCGCGCGTCAAGTCGCCGGATGTATTCCGGTTTGCCGCGCGGCTGAGGAGGCGGCCGGATGTGAAGCAGGCGATGTTGAGGATGCCGCCAATGCTCAGGGCATATCTGGCGATGGGCGGTTGGGTTGGCGATCACGCGGTTGTGGATCGGTACATGAACACGCTGCATGTCTTTACCGGGCTTGAAATCGGCGCGATCCCTGCGTCGCGCAAGCGCTTGTTGCGTTCAGTCGCCGGGTATTTGGAACAGGAAGAAGCACAGGCCGTTGACGCGGTGAGCGCTCCGGTTTAGCTGGCGGGAATGGCGAGAATTCCTTTGTTGCAGATGTCCGGCATTTCCCTGACTTTCGGGGGTGATCCGGTTTTTTCCGATCTCGATCTGGTAATCCAGCCGGGCGACAGGGTCGCTTTGGTGGGGAGAAACGGATCGGGCAAGTCGACCCTGATGAAAGTGATGGCCGGACTGGTGGAGCCGGATTCAGGCGATATCGTTATTCCTCCAGGTAAATCAGTTGGTTACATGGAGCAGGATCCGGATATGTCGGGTTTTGCGACGCTGGGGGATTATGCATCGAGCGGGTTGGAGCCCGGCGAGTTGTACAAGGTGGAGCGCGCTGGGGAAGGGTTGAAATTCGATCCCGCCCATGCGGTAAACACCGCTTCGGGCGGTGAGCGGCGACGGGCCGCGCTGGCCAAGCTGATGGCCGAAGCCCCCGATCTGATGCTGTTGGATGAGCCGACGAACCATCTGGATATCGAGGCGATCCGATGGCTGGAAAATGAGTTGAAGGCCACTCGTGCGGCCTATGTCCTGATCTCGCACGACCGCGCATTCTTGCGTGAGCTGACGCGCGCAACCCTTTGGATAGACAGAGGAATGGTTCGTAGGCAAGAGAGGGGTTTCGAGGCTTTTGAGGCCTGGCGGGATCAAGTTTGGGAGGAAGAGGACACCGCGCGCCACAAGCTGGATCGGCTGATCAAATCCGAGGCCCGCTGGGCGGTCGAAGGCATCAGTGCGCGGCGCAAGCGAAATCAGGGACGGGTGCGGGCGCTGCAGGCGCTGAGAGCCGAACGTGCGGCTCAGATCAAGCGGCAGGGATCTGCGGCTATGTCTTTGGAATCAGGTCCGAAATCCGGTCGCAAGGTGATTGACGCCAAGGGCGTGAGCAAAAGCTTCGACGGCAAGCAGATCGTCCGCAACTTTGATTTGCTGGTCCAGCGTGGTGACCGGGTCGCGTTTGTCGGACCGAATGGTGTTGGAAAAACAACTGTTCTCAATATGTTGCTGGGGACAGTTGAGCCGGACGACGGAACGGTAGCAACAGGCACCAATCTGGAAGTGGCGGTATTCGATCAGACCCGGGCGCAACTTGATCCCGAGATGAGCCTTTGGGACAGTTTGACAGGCGATCCGGAGATGCGTGTTTCGGGCAAGGCAGACCAGGTCATGGTGCGCGGCATTCCCAAGCATGTCGTTGGTTATCTTAAAGAATTTCTGTTTGACGAACGACAGGCAAGGGCGGCTGTCAAGTCGTTGTCGGGTGGGGAAAAAGCGCGGTTGCTGCTGGCGAAACTGATGGCGAAGCCGTCGAATTTGCTGGTGCTGGACGAGCCGACGAACGATCTGGATGTGGAAACGCTGGATCTGTTGCAGGAGTTGTTGGACGACTATGACGGCACCGTCCTTCTGGTCAGCCACGACCGGGATTTTCTGGATCGGGTGGCCACCACCACGATCGCGATGGAGGGCAACGGGCGTGCCGTCGTCTATGCCGGAGGTTGGTCGGATTATATCGCGCAGCGCAGTGATGAAACTGTAAAAAAAGAAGAAAAAACAAAGGCATCAACGCCAAAGATAAAGTTGGAAGTCAAGCCGAAAGAGGGCCTGACATTCTCGGAAAAACACCGGCTTGAAAAGCTGCCAAAGGAGATCGAACGGCTGGAAGCCGAGATCGGAAAGTTGCAGGAGTTCATGTCGGATCCGGAATTGTACACCCGTGAGCCGGTCAAGTTTCAGAAGGCCACCGAGGCGCTGGTCGAGCGGCAGGCAAAGCTGGCCGCAGCCGAGGAGGAATGGCTGATGCTGGAAGAGAAGGCCGAGGCCGGTTGAGCCGGATTGTGCGAATTGTACCGGGTTTCAGACCCCGGTTGTCCAAAATGTACATATGAAAACCGGCCCGGAGCATAGCTCCGGGCCGTTTCGTCAGAACCGTTCAGCGCATCCGCAACGCGCCGTCGAGGCGAATGACCTCGCCATTGAGATAGCCCATCTCGACGATGAAGCCGGCCATGCGGCCAAACTCTTCGGGGCGGCCCAGACGCGGCGGGCAGGTGACCTCGGCGGCAAGCTGATCCTGCGCCTCTTGCGGCAGGCCCAGCAGCATCGGGGTCAGAAAGATGCCGGGCGCGATGGCCATGACGCGGATGCTGTCACGGGCAAGGTCGCGGGCCATCGGCAGGGTCATGCCGACGATGCCGCCCTTGGAGGCGGAGTAGGAGACCTGGCCTTTCTGTCCGTCAAAGGCGGCGATGGAGGCGGTATTGATGATCACGCCGCGCTCGCCGTTTTCATCCGGTTCATTCTTTGCCATTTCGGCGGCGGCGAGGCGGGCGACGTTGAAGCTGCCGATCAGGTTGATATCGATCGTCATGTCGAAGGTCTTGAGCGGCAGCGGGCCGTCCTTGCCCAGCGTCTTGCCGACGGTGCCGATCCCGGCGCAGTTCACGGCGGCGGTGATCCGCCCCATCTTGTCGACGGCATTGGCGATGGCGGCGGCGACCGACGTTTCACTGGTTACATCGGTTTCGGCGAAATGCCCGCCGATCTCGGCGGCGACATTTTGACCGCGCTCGACATCGCGGTCAAAGATGGTGACCTGCGCGCCGTTTGTGGCGAAATAGCGGGCGGTGGCCTCGCCAAGGCCCGAGGCCCCTCCGGTGACGATGACGGCGGTGGTGCTGAGCTGCATTTCTGGTTCCTCTCCCCGGATATGAACAGGTGTTCAAATAATGCAATCCTGTGTATCTGTCCACCTCTCATGCGGCCAGGCGTGTTGGAGTATCCGGGTCGCAGGGGGCAAGGCGGTTGAGTGTTCATTCAGCAGATCGCGGCGAAGGGGTGTATTTGGCCAATTTTCGCAACCGGTGCATAATGCCCGCCGTTTGGGATCGGAAACCAGTTCGAGGGGGGAAACTCGATGGATGCATTATGGCATACGCCGCAGATCAGGATTGACGAGAAATGCCGGACTGCCTGGGTTCAGGTTGGGGATGGTTTGTTGAGGCAGCATGACAAGTTCAAAAAGGAAAACGACAGGCTGATCAAACTGGTCGAGGACATGCGCAAGGCTGAACAGGCCTATTTGCAGGCCGAAGCGAAAATGCGGAATCAGCTGCAGCTGGTCATGAAGACGGCAGAAAAGAGCGCGCGCGTGGCGGCGCAGCTGCGGTCCAAGGACCTGAAGAACTGCAAGGTGGCAAAATCGAACTCGTTGATCGAGCGTTACATGGAAAAGAGCGTTGCAGGATTTGAAAAGCAGTTGAGCGACTGGATCAAGGCGCACAAGAAAGTGCTGGGCATGCCGAATGCCAAGCAGCGCCTGCCAATGCGGTGATTTTGCACCGGCCCCGGCCAAGACAGGGTTGGCCGCAGCAATTCGTGGGCGCAGGCCACGCGCCGGGCCGGCGGCTGCCTGATCCAGCTTTGCGATTTCTTTCCGGGCATCGAAAGAACGCCAATTTGAAACCGGGTTGGGTATTGTCGGGGAACTGTTGGTCGAATCACGGGGGAATTCATGCTCAGACTTGTTATCACTTTGGGTGTTTTGACTGCTTTGAGCAGTCCTGTGATGGCCGATGGGTTTCTGGACAAGGTCAAGAAGGGGGCAGAGAATACAGCGGATGCCGTGGGGCGCGGGGCCAAGAAGGCCGGAAAAGCGCTGGAAAAGGGAGCGGAGGCCGTCGGTGACACGGTCGACTCGACCGCCGAACTGGTCACGAACGAAGCCACGCCGGAGGAGACGCGCGCGAAGCTCGACGCGATGGCGGACGACATTCTGGCAAGGCTCCTGACCGAGAATGCAGATGCGGCCCAGCTGTTCGAAATCAGCGAGGGATATGCGGCGTTCGACACGCGCAAGGTGACCGTGTTCCCGGTATCTGCCGGTTACGGGCGCGGCGTTGCGGTGTCCAGGCTTGATGCCCGGCGGACGTATATGAACATGGGAACCGGCGGTGTTGGCGCTTCGTTGGGGATCGGTGGTTTCAAGACCCAGTTCGTCATCCTGTTCGAAACGCAGGCGGATTTCGACAAGTTCGTGACCGAGGGATACGACGCGACAGCGGAAACCGGGGCGATGTTCGGCGACGACACCACTCAGGAAGCGGCCAGATTCGTCGATGGCCGGACGTTTTTCGTGCTCAGCAAGAAGGGGTGGCGCGTCGCGGCGAGCGCGTCTGGCACGAAATACTGGAAATCGCCGGAACTGAACTAGGGGTCAGGCCGAGCAGCTGGCCCCGCCCAGAACGCAGAACTTGGCGCAATGGGGATGGTTCAGATGTACGTCCGCCTCGGCGTCTTCCAGCGTGGAGCCCAATTCGAATTCCGGCGAATAGGGCAGCAGGGTGCAGGCCAGAACAGCCGGTTTCGACGCCCCTTTGCGTTTGACCACCATACGCGAGGTTGCGCACATCACGTCGGTTGGCGCCTTGTTCAGAATGCCCCAGCAGGCCGTTGTGATTTCGGGCACTTCGACGGTTTCATCCATTTCGGGAAACAGCACGGTCTGGCCGGGGTCGTTGGCGTCGATGTCCATGCCGTGTTCCTTGAAGAAAGAAGCATAGCCCTGGCGGCTTTCGGCGTCTGTCTCGCCCCAGACGGTGCGGCCCGCGATGGTCATCCGAATCCCGTTGTCACGCAGCCATTTCATGCCTTCGAGTGTTCTGTCAAAACTGCCTGTGCCGCGTTCGGTGTCGTGCAGTTCCGGTCGGGGGTGATCAAGCGAGATGCGCAATGTCAGGGGGTCTCCGAAATCCTGTTTGAGGCGGATCAGCCCGTCGCGCATTTTCGGGCGCATCATCGGCTGCATGGCGTTTGTCAGAATCAAGACCTCGAATCCCCGCTCCAGCGAAGCGCGGGCCATGTCGATGATTTGCGGATTCATGAATGGTTCGCCGCCGGTGAAGCCGATTTCGCGGATCGGCCAGTTGCGGGCTGCAATCTGGTCGAGGTACTCGCGCACTTCTGCGGCGGTGATATAGACCAGCGCGTCATTGGTGGGGCTGCTGTCGATGTAACAATTGGCGCATTCGATGTTGCACAGGGTTCCGGTATTGAACCACAGGGTCCGGGGGTCGCTCAGGCGGACGGACGCGCGGGTTTGTCCGTCGGCTGTCACGTATCTGTCCTGGAACTTGCCCAGGTTTGCTTTGTGCAACACGTTGTCTTTCATACCCACATCCGGCTGTTGAACTTGTCGGTTCGTTCTAGCCTGACGCGGGAAGAAAGTTAAAGTAGGCCATCAGGTGCTGACAGAGTTTTGATTTGAAGAGAGCAGGGTTATGATTGCGCTAACATTGGACAGGCAACCAGATCGACGTTAAGGACAAGTTATGGTTTCACGCGTTATTCCGGTTGATCCGTTCGACCTCGTAATTTTTGGCGGTACGGGCGATCTTGCCCGGCGCAAGATCCTTCCGGCGTTGTTTCGGCGCTTTTGTGCGGGGCAATGGCCGCATGATGTGCTGCTTTTGGGGGCTGCGCGCAGCGATCTTGACGATGAAGGCTATCGCGAACTTGTCGGAGGATTCCTGAAAGACCACGCCGGGGAGCGGGCGAAAGACGGGCAGGCCCTGCAGGCATTCCTGGCACGTGTCGGATATGTGCGAATCGAGGCGCAGGGATCGGAAGGATGGAGGGAGCTTGCCCAGCGCCTGTCGCCGGACAGGGTTCGGGCCTTTTATTTCTCGGTCGGGCCGCGCCTGTTCGGCGCGCTGGCCGAGCGGATCGAAGCGCATGGCATGGTCACCGACCAAACGCGGATCGTGGTCGAGAAGCCGTTCGGCCATGACCTTGCCAGTGCCCGGGATTTGAACAGGACATTGGCGGGTCATTTCCAGGAACGGCAGATTTACCGGATCGACCATTATCTGGGGAAGGAAACGGTTCAGAACCTGATGGCGGTGCGGTTCGGCAACATGCTGTTCGAGCCGCTGTGGAACAGCCAATACGTGGATCACATTCAGATTACCGTTGCTGAAACGGTCGGTGTGGACGGGCGCGAAGAGTATTACGACCGCGCCGGCGCGATGCGGGACATGATGCAGAACCACCTGATGCAGCTTTTGTGCCTGATCGCGATGGAGCCGCCCGCCAAGTTCGATCCTGACGCGGTTCGGGACGAAAAGCTCAAGGTGATCCGCGCGCTTGATCCGGTCTTGCCGCATCACATCGTGCGAGGGCAGTTTGCGACCGCACAAGGGCTGACCGGATATCGGGATGTGGTGGGAAATCCGCGTTCCAGCACGGAAAGTTATGTCGCGCTGCGCACGCATATCAGCAATTGGCGATGGGCGGGTACGCCATTTTATCTGCGCACGGGCAAACGGTTGGTGGCCCGGTCTTCGGTCATCAACGTGATGTTCAAGGATGCGCCGCATTCAATCTTTGGCGAAGAGGCCGGACGCCACGCGAATGTTCTGTCGATCCGGTTGCAGCCCAACGAAGGCATTACGCTGAAGGTAACGATCAAGGAGCCGGGGCAGGGTGGTATGCGTCTGGTGGACGTTCCGCTGGACATGAGTTTCGCCGAAGCGCTGGGGCCTGAAAACCAGGATCCGCCCGATGCTTATGAAAGGTTGATCATGGATGTGGTTCGTGGCAACCAGACGTTGTTCATGCGCGGTGACGAGGTCGAGGCCGCCTGGGCCTGGACCGATCCGATCATCGCGGGATGGGAGGCGCGAAATGATGTGCCCAAACCCTATGATTGTGGCAGTATCGGGCCGGGTGACGCCGAACTGTTGATGAAACGCGACGGTCGTCGCTGGCAGGGGATCAAGCCATGAAAATTCAGGAATATGCGGATCGGGATTTGCTGGCGATGGATGTGGCGAACATGCTGGCCGGTGAGCTTGAGGCTGTATTGTTTCACGAAGAAACGGCGTCATTTGCCGTACCCGGAGGTACCACGCCGGGGCCGATATTCGACAGTCTGTGCGCGGCGGATATCGAGTGGGACAGGGTGCATGTTCTGCCAACCGACGAGCGCTGCGTGCCCGAAGATCACGAACGCTCGAACGCACGGCTGATCAAGGAACGTCTGCTGGTGAACCGCGCGTCGTCGGCGCGCTTTTTGCCGTTATACGTGCCGGGTTCCGAGCCAGAGGATGTACTGACCGACATTGAGGCCATGCTTGCGCCGGAATTGCCGCTGTCGGTTCTGGTGTTGGGAATGGGCGAGGACATGCACACGGCTTCTCTGTTTCCGGGAATGCCGGGGCTGATGGACGCGATGGGCGACCACGCGCCAGTGCTGGCCGTGGCGCGCCCGCAGACCCAGCCCGAAACCAGGATCACGCTGACCGGACCGGTCCTGGACGGGGCGTTGTCCAAACATCTGGTCATCTATGGGGCGGAAAAACGCGAGGCCCTGGAACGGGCGATGTCGCTTCCTCCCGAAGACGCCCCGATTACCGCGGTGCTTCGCGGTGCGACCATTCACTGGGCAGCGTGAGAGCGGTGATGTTCGATGAATTGAAAGGTGTCGCCGCACATTCGCGGGACCGGAAAATCCTGGATCTGTTCGAGGCCGATCCGAACCGTGCCGAACGGTTTTCCGTCGCTGCCGGCGATCTGTTGTTCGACTATTCCAAGACACAGATCAACGAGGATGTCCGCAAGCGTCTTTTGGCGCTGTGTGATACGGTAAGACTGGCCGAGCGCCGCGAGGCGATGTTTTCGGGGGCAGCCATCAACGAAACCGAAGGCCGCGCGGTCTTGCACACGGCGTTGCGCAACCTCGACGGCGGCCCGGTCGTGGTGGATGGGCAGGACGTGATGCCGGATGTTCTGGAAACCCTGCAGCGCATGCGGGTGTTTGCCGAAAAGATACGTGGCGGCGCGTTGCGAGGGGCGGGGGGCAGTTTCACCGACGTCGTGAACATCGGCATCGGCGGGTCGGATCTTGGGCCGGTCATGGCGACGGCGGCCCTGTCTGTGTATCATGACGGGCCGAGGATGCATTTCGTGTCGAATGTGGATGGCGCGCATATCGCGGATACGCTGCGCCCGTTGGATCCCGCGCGCACATTGGTGATCGTGGCGTCGAAGACCTTTACGACCATCGAGACCATGACGAATGCCCGTACGGCACGGGCCTGGATGACGGAAGGCGGCGGCGATCCGGCCCTGCAGTTTGCGGCCGTTTCCTCCGCTGCGGATCGGACCGAAGCCTTTGGCATTCCGTCCGGGCAGGTATTCGGTTTCGCGGATTGGGTTGGCGGGCGATACTCGGTCTGGGGGCCTATCGGTCTTCCGGTGTTGATTGCCGTCGGATCCCAGGCGTTCGACGCCTTTTTGCGCGGGGCCCAGGCGATGGACCTGCATTTCCGATCGGCGGACTGGCACGAGAACATGCCGGTGATGCTGGCCCTGGCCGGCGTTTGGCATCGTCAGGTTCTGGGTCACCCCAGCCGTGCGGTTCTGCCTTATGATCAGAGGCTTTTGCGTCTGCCGGCCTATCTGCAGCAGTTGGAGATGGAATCGAACGGAAAGTCCGTCGCCATGGACGGTACCGCCTTGCCGTTCCCGTCGGGGCCGATTGTCTGGGGAGAGCCGGGTACGAACGGCCAGCACGCGTTTTACCAGTTGATCCATCAGGGCACGGACGTGATCCCCTGCGAATTCATGGTCGCGGCCGAGGGGCATGAACCGGAACTGAGACATCATCACAGGCTGTTGCTGGTCAACTGCCTGGCGCAATCCGAAGCATTGATGCGCGGTCGTTCGCTGGAGGAGGCGCGGTCGAGGATGGCGGAAGCGGGGTTGACCGGGGCGGAACTGGAACGTCAGGCGCGGCATCGCGTTTTTTCTGGCAACCGCCCGTCGACAACTTTGATGTATCCAAAGCTGACACCCTATGTCCTGGGCCAGATCATCGCTCTTTATGAACACCGCGTCTTTGTCGAGGGTATCATTCTCGGGATCAATTCCTTTGATCAATGGGGTGTCGAGTTGGGCAAGGAGCTGGCCACATCGCTGGGGCCGATCGTCGATGGTGAGGCTGCCGCCGATGGCAAGGACGGCTCGACCGCGGCGCTGGTTGCCTATGCACTTCGGCACCGGGACTGAGGCGGCGGGAGCGACCGGGCTGGCTGATCCAATCTAAGCGGTTGTCTTGGCATCGATTGATTGGCACTGTTCCACGCAGGAGGGCGTGTGCCCCGGTGTGTCTTGCCGGGACCACGGGACAGGGATGTCAGGCAGGGGCGGAGTGAATACCGCCCTGCCGAAGGGGAGGATTTTGCATGCTTGGACAGATGATGACGCAGCCGTTGCTGATCTCGTCCTTGATCGACCACGCGGAACGATATCACGGGACGACCGAGATCTGGTCTGTCGAGACCACGGGCGGTGTCACGCAGTCAAGTTGGGGTGAGGTTGCTGTCAACGCCCATCGTCTGGGGTCGGCCCTGACGCGTCTTGGGCTGGAACCGCAGGACAGGGTGGCAACGATCGCCTGGAACAATCGCCGCCATCTGGAGGCCTATTTCGCGGCGTCCAGCGCTGGGTTTGTCTGTCACACGATCAATCCCCGCCTGTTCCCCGAGCAGCTGGTGTACATCATCAACCATGCCGAAGACCGCGTGGTATTCTTTGATGCGACCTTTGTACCGCTCATCGCGGCGCTGCACGACAAGCTGACCGAAGTGCGCCATTTCATACTGATGGGGCCGCGCGACCGGAACGCCGCCGATCAGATACCGGGGCTTTTGTTTTATGACGAGTTCATCGAAACCGGGGATGCCGGTTTCGAATGGCCCAGTTTCGATGAAAACACCGCGTCAAGCCTTTGTTATACATCGGGAACCACCGGGCATCCGAAAGGTGTCTTGTATTCCCACCGGTCAACCGTGCTGCACAGCTTTGCGTCGAACACTCGGGATGTGATCGGATACTCGGCGATGGACACGGTGCTGCCCGTGGTGCCGATGTTCCATGTAAATGCCTGGGGGTCGCCTTATGCCTGCGCGATGTCCGGTTCGCGCATGGTTCTGCCGGGGCCGAACCTGACCGGTGAGGCGCTTGTCGAATTGATCGATACATATGAGGTGACAACCTCGCTGGGCGTGCCGACGATCTGGCAGGGATTGCTGGCCGCTGCCGCGAAATCGGGCAGCAGGCTGGGCAGCCTGAAAAGAACCATCATTGGCGGGTCGGCTTGCCCGCCGTCGATGATTGCGACATTCCGGGACCAATACGGGGTGGATACGGTTCACGCCTGGGGCATGACCGAAATGAGCCCGCTGGGAAGCGCCAACATACCGCTGGCCAAGCACCGGGATCTGCCGATCGACGAACAATACCGGCTGCGCGAAAGCCAGGGGCGCCCGCCATTCGGGGTCGATCTGAAGATCGTCGATGATGACGGCAATGACCTTGCGCATGACGGTGTGACACAGGGCGACCTTATGGTGCGCGGGCACTGGGTGCTGGACAGCTATTTCCACATGGAAGATCAGGAAATTCTGCAGGATGGCTGGTTTGCCACCGGAGATGTGGCGACAATCGACGCAGACGGGTACATGACCATTCGCGACCGGTCGAAGGACATCATCAAATCCGGCGGGGAATGGATCAGTTCGGTGGAGCTGGAAAATATCGCCGTGGCCCATCCCAAGCTTGCCACTGCGGCGGTTGTTGGTGTGAAACACCCGAAATGGGACGAACGCCCGCTGTTGGTCGCGGTGAAAGCCGAAGGCGAAGACCCGACCGAGCAAGAGCTTTTGGCCTATTTCGAAGGCAAGATCGCCAGTTGGCAGATTCCGGACAAGGCGGTGTTTGTCGATGCCTTGCCGCTGAATGCCACCGGCAAGGTTCTGAAACGCAAGCTCCGCGATGAATTCGGAGATGTTTTGTTGCGGTAGACAGCCTGTGTCACGCGGTGGCTGTCAGGCCGTGACCAGATGGAGCGGTGAATATGGAAACCGTGGGAAAAACAGCAGTTGTAACAGGGGCCGGACGCGGCATCGGTCGCAGTCTTGTGCAGGCTTTGTCAAAAGCCGGCATGAACCTTGTTCTGGTCGGACATAACGGTGCGGCCCTTGAAGAGACCGCATCCGGTCTTGCAGGCAAATCCATTTGCGTCGTCGCGGATGTTTCAAAGCTGGAAGATGTTCAGCGTGCAGCAGACGAGACGATACGCGCGTTTGGTGCTGTTCATTTGCTTTGCAACAACGCTGGTGTGGGACCGTTCGCGTCTGTGCAAGAAACGACGATGGCGGAATGGGAGTGGGTTCTGTCCGTCAATTTGTGGGGTGTTATTAACGGGATACAGGTTTTCCTGCCAGTGTTCGAGGCCCAGAACGAAGGCCACATTCTTGCAACTGCATCCGAGTCGGGATTGTATGGCGTGCCGTTTCTGGCGGCGTATAACACATCAAAGTTTGCCGTTGTCGGCCTGATGCAGTCTTTGGAAAGAGATTTGCGGGCGTCCGGTTCGAAGGTCACTTCGTCGGTTCTGTGTCCCGGTGCGACACGCTCTCATATTTTGGCCGGAGAACGCCCGGACTACACGCACAGGCCTGCTCCGGTTTCAGAGAAAACCAGTGCATTCAGGGAAATGGTGGGTGAAGCGATTGAGGCTGGAATCCCTGACGACGGACACCTAGATGCCGTAGGGAGCGGTTCAACCAGAGATCGCTTCACATAACACCGGATCGTGACGTTGATGATTTGTTGCCGCGGCGACGAACATCCATGGGTTGCGAAATTCCGGACGCTGCGACGAACTGACAGCGCCCAGCGGCATTGAGTTATTCCAACGCCGCCTGACATTGGTTTTGGAACACTGTCTGGGCGTCAAAGTCAAAAAAATGATAGTGCATTTTCATCATCAACTTCAAATCCTCACTTAACTTAGGGATACCACCTGTGTAATCTAGAGAATATTTATCAAAAACTGAGCCATAACCTTCCGGATCACCTGTAAGACCTGTCGAATTGAAAACCTCCTCCAGAACGCATCTTGGAATTCGTTTTTTTGGCACATCTGGCCCTACAGCCAAGAGAGCAAGTGTGATGTCTTTGTTCTTGAAGTAGACCCTAGCAAAGCACCAATCAGTTTTACTGCTCATTACGTCGTACCGTTCTAGAGGGTAAAATGCCCCCGTTCGGCGAATGTAACGGTCAACTTGGTCATCCAGAAAAAAAACAACCATGTTGCCAAACGAATCTTGGGGATTACCCGAAGCGTCAAACGGCAACTGAGTGTTCAGTTCTAAACCAGTAGCTTCACTAAAATCTTCACCAAACACCTGCAACGTATCATCGATATCTTGCAGAATCGGGGTGTTCAGAATTTCTCCTAAAAAGAGCGTAGCGCGAATGTTTTCCTGCCACTTCCCGGGATCGGAGCTACACTCGTTACCTCGGCCGCTTTTGATGCAAGCTTCAGCAGTTGCCCGCATATAGTCATAGTCCGCTCGAAAATCTGGACGCTCCAGTATTTCGCATTCAGACTTGGAAAAAGAAAATGAGCCAGCCATTGCGGGAAGAAGGTTAATCGCTGTAGACGCAACGAAAACCCGTACGATACTTTGAAGCTTCATTGTATTTGTAGATCGGCTAAGGAACACTATTGACTTAATCCCTCGAAATCTGCGCCTGGCATTAAAACACCAGATCGCATGTTAGTGACCTCTCACGTTAGACAAACCCAACTTGTGCTCGGACGCAATCCTATACCACTCGGGTTTAGAGTTCTCCGTCCTTTCTCAACCAAGACACTGTGACGAAAAACTCGGATGAAACTTAAAGAATGTCTGGTGTGTCAAAGCAACACTAAGGCGTATCCATGATTCTATGGGCCCGGACGCAGTGGCCGAATGTGTTCTCGATGGAATGAGACGGAAACATTTCTGGCATTTTTCACATGATCACGTCCCGCAAACGGCATTCAAGCAAGCCCAGGACATGGTGGAAAGTCGTCAATTGTCCGAGCTGTAGAATGAGAGTGAACAGGCCCCGGAACGTGAGGCCATGCTGACAGGTTCAAGATGGATGCCGTTTCGGTTTTCAGGTTTTGGGAAATGTCTGGGGCTCAGGCTCTGCAATACACCCAGACGTTGCCGGTTTTTCCATGTCAGCTTAATTGCCTCAGCGGCTCCGTATTAAGAGTGGGCGATAGTGCGTTGAAAGTAGAGAGAAATATCAAGGAGCCTTGGAGCGGGTAACGGGAATCGAACCCGTAACTTAAGCTTGGGAAGCTCGCGTGATACCTTTTCACCATACCCGCGCTCTGTGATTTCGAGATATTCAATCGGCGGTGGTCCGTCAAGCGGTGGAACGCAGGGTGCGGCGGTTCCTTTTGTGCCGGGAGGTGCGCCCGGTGTGGTTACCCGGGTCTGGCCGAAAATCTCAGCGACAGGCAGGACATGCCGCCGTCAAGCCGGGCGCAATCACGGTTGTCGATCTCGACCACCTCAAAGCCTTGGCGGTCCAGCATCTCGGCGGTGCGGGGAAAGCCTGCGGGGAAGAGGACCAGATTGTTGAAACGGATCGCATTGGCCGCGGCTTCTTCGCCGTCGGCGGTATGAAGAACCCGGTACCCGTCGAAACAGCCCGATGCGTCCAGCCGCCGTGTCGAAAGCACGGTTTCCGCATCCATCAGCGAGCAATCGGTCTTGAAATGCAAGACACCTTTTGGCGTAAACACTTCGCGCAGGCTGTGCCCCCAGCCGGACACGATGTCGCGCAGTTCCCGAACCCCGGCTTCGTCGGTGCGGGCGGACCGGCCAACCAGAATCTCGCGGCCGGTTACGAGAATGTCGCCGCCTTCGATGAATCCGGGCCCTTTGATCTCGTGGATGTCGTCAAAGCATTCGGTCAGGGCAGGGGCCATTTCGGCAACTTCCCCCAGACGGGAGGGGGCGCCGGGACGCATCAGGACCGCGCCTTGCGGAAGGCACAGGGCCGTGTCCTCGACAAACACCGAGTCGGGGAATGCATCCAGTGGCTCCAGCTCGATCACCGTCGCGCCGGTGCTTTTCAGGGCGGTCACATAGGTGGCGTGTGCCGCCAGCATCGATGCGAGGTCCGGTGTGCCGGTGTCTTCGGCCCTGAGACCGTTGACGACGCTTGCGGACGGGCGGCGGGTGATTGCATGGGTGAATTCGAAGGAAGGGTTGTTCATCATCTGTGTTCCGTGGGTCATGCGGCGTCGCGCCCCAGTTTTTTGGCGTAGGCGATCATGCGGTCGATTGCCGTGGTGAATGTGTCGTCATCGATGGTCAGGGCAACCCTGATCCAGCCGTCGAGCGATGCGCCGAAAGAGGAGCCGGGCATCACGGCAACGCCTGCCTTGTCCAGCAGGTCAAGGGCAAAGGTTTTCCCGTCCAGTCCGGTCGCGGCCACGTTGACCATCGCGAACATTCCGGCCTGCGGTTCATGAACGATCAGGCTGGTATCATGGTTCAGACGATCTGCCAGCAGGGCGGCGCGCGCTGCGAACCGCTCGCGCATGCCGGAGGCGACAGCTGAGCCTTCGCGGACGGCCAGTTCGGTCATATCGGCAATGAACGGCTGGTTTCCGAACAGAATGGTTTCCGAGACCGGCAGCAGCGCGTCGCAGAACGCCGCCGGCGCCACGCACCAGCCGCTGCGAAACCCGGGTGCGGCGTGGGATTTGGATATCGATGACACGGCAATGACCCGGTCGGCCAGGTCCGGCGAGGACAGCGGCGAAACAAAAGCCTGCCCCGGAAAGACGAGGTCCTGGTAGACTTCGTCGGAAATCAGCCACAGGTCGTGCTTTTTTGCCAGATCACCTATGGCGCTGATGTCGGAGGCGGTCAGAATTGCGCCTGTCGGATTGTGGGGCGTGGTCAGCAGAATGGCGCGGGTGCGCGGCGTGATACGCGCAGCGATGTCTTTGGCCTGCATCCGAAAGCCGGTTTCGGCTTGCAGCGGAACGGCAACCATGTCCGCGCCCGTGGCGCGGATCACGGCCTCATACGTGGCATACATCGGGTCGCCGACCAGAACTTCGTCCCCGTGTTCGGCGACGCCCATCAGCACGGCAAAAAGCGCGGTCTGGGTTCCCGGAAAGCACAGGATGTTCTCGGGGCTGAAAGGGCGGGCGTGCGTTTGGCTGTACCTTTCGGCCAAGGCCCGGCGCAGTCCGGCCTCGCCGCGGCCATCGGAATAGCCGGTTCTTCCGCGGCGCATGGCGCGGTCTGCGGCATCGATCAATGCGGTGGGCGTCGGAACATCCGGTTCACCGATGGTCATTTCGATGACATCCAGCCCCTGATCACGCATCTCGCGGGCTTTTTGATGGACGTCCCATTTGGCGCCACCGAGCCCTGCCAGACGCGTTGTAATTGCAGCGGTTTTCATTGTCGTACTTTCATTGTTCAAGCTTCAACCCGATAATGGCGCCGACCGATTCAAGGCCGATACCGACCAGTTCCTCGGTGTCGAAAATGTCGGGCAGTGCGCCGCCCTCCATCCACAGCCCGTCGATGACCGCGTTGCAGGCCGTCGCGAGGTGGTGCAGCCGCCTTGGCGTTTCGTTCCGACCGTTTTCCCTGAGCGCGGCACAAATCAGATCTTCGAGGCGGTTTCGGAACTTGTCATAGGTGCGTTCGTGCGTGGCCTTCATCTGCGCGTCGTTTTTCACCTTGTTGAGAAAGCTGGCCCACAAGGCGATCGAACGCGGGTCGACCACAGGCGGGCTGAGCGCGGCGCGAACGAATATCGCCAGACGGTCTGTTGCGGACCCGCTGAATTCGGCGGCCGGGGCGAAGGTGAGATCCGTCATCCGATCCATATGGTGCCCGTAGGCGGCAACGATCAGGTCATCCTTTGATGAAAAGTAATGCCGGATCAGGCCTTGCGTGACATCGCCCCGTTCCGCGATTTCGCGCACCGTCGCACCCCTGACGCCGTTTTCCGCCACAAGTTCGAGCGCGGCCTCGATCAACGCAATCTTGCGTTGCTCGGGCGTTTCACGCGTAAACTTTCGGCGTTCTTCGGGCATGCGCTGTTCCGTCTTGATGACCGACGTAATTATACGCTTGCATAATTACTGGTGTTGCGGCTTACTACAAGCGGAAAAGCGGGGAAGCCGTACCATGCCAGAAACCTTGGCCGTTGACAGGGCAGCGATTGCCGAGACCTCGGAAGAGGCCATTCGTGTCGATGATTTGCACAAATCTTTCGGCAGTCTCGAGGTTCTGAAAGGCGTTTCCCTGACCGCCAACAAGGGCGACGTGGTGGCCATTATCGGCGGCAGCGGGTCGGGGAAGTCGACCATGCTGAGATGTATCAACTTTCTGGAAACGCCGTCATCGGGAACAATCGTCATCGGGGGCGAAACCGTCGAGATGCGCGCCGATGGCAGCCCGGCGAACAGGCGTCAGATCGAGCGTATCCGGACGCGGCTTGCGATGGTGTTTCAGCAATTCAATCTTTGGACGCACCGGACACTGTTGGAAAACGTGATCGAAGTGCCGGTCCATGTCTTGAAAGTACCGCGGGCCGAGGCGACACGACGCGCGCACGAGCTGTTGGAGCGGGTTGGCCTGGGCGACAAGGCGGATGTTTTCCCCTCGTTCCTGTCGGGCGGACAGCAGCAACGCGCCGCGATTGCCCGCGCGCTGGCCGTCGATCCCAGCGTGATGTTGTTCGACGAGCCGACCTCTGCGCTAGATCCCGAACTGGTCGGAGAAGTGCTGACGGTGATCAGGGATCTGGCCGCCGAGGGCCGCACGATGCTTTTGGTGACGCACGAGATGAAGTTCGCGCGCGAGGTCGCCGATCATGTGGTCTATCTTTATCAGGGCCGCATCGAGGAGCAGGGACCGCCTGCCGAGGTGTTCGGCAACCCAAAATCGGACCGTCTGAAACAGTTTCTGAAATCAGTGCATTGACTGAAAAAAATGGGCCGCAGGCCTGACAACAGGGAGACCACAATGAAAACCAGACTTATGCTTGCCGCCGCGGCACTTGCTGTCGCAACAGGGGCCGCTTCTGCCGAACAGGTCAAGATCGGCGTTGCGGCGGAACCTTATCCGCCCTTCGCCTCGCTGGATTCCTCTGGCAACTGGGTCGGGTGGGAGATCGACGTGATCAACGCCGTCTGCACGGCAGCTGAACTTGATTGCGTCATCACGCCCGTTGCCTGGGATGGCATCATCCCGTCGCTGACCGGCCAGCAGATCGACGCCATCATGGCTTCGATGTCGATCACCGAAGAGCGGATGAAAACCATCGATTTCTCCGACCCCTATTACAACACGCCGGCGGTCATCGTTGCGGACAAGGCGTTGGACATTCAGCCGACGCCGGAGTCTTTGGCTGGGAAAATCGTCGGGATTCAGGCGTCGACCATCCACCAGGCCTATGCCCAGGAGTATTTCAAGGACTCCGAGCTGCGCGTCTATCAGACACAGGACGAGGCCAATCAGGATCTGGTTGCAGGTCGTATCGATGCCACCCAGGCTGACAGCATCGCAATGGCGGATTTCGTGGGAACCGATGCGGGCGGGTGCTGTGAGATCAAGGGTGCGGTTGCCAATGACGAGAGCATTCTCGGCAAGGGTGTTGGTGCGGGTGTGCGCAAAGGCGACGACGCGTTGCGCGAATCCTTGAACAAGGGGATTGCGGCAATCCTGGCCGACGGCACTCATGACAAGATCACCGGGAACTATTTCACGACCAGTATCTACAGCAACTAAGGGTCGGTCTTGGAAACGATCCTGGCATCGCTTGGTCTGGCGGAGAGCGCGCAACTGTTGTCGCTGTCTCCGCCGGGCTGGGGTGCGAACCTGTTGCGCGGTCTCGCCAATTCGCTGCAGATCGCTTTCGGGGCCTATGGCCTGGGTCTGGTGATCGGACTGTTCGGGGCTTATGGAAAACTATATGGCGGGCCGGTCCTGCGGGATCTGCTCGCCATCTATACGACGGTGATCCGGGCGGTTCCGGAACTGGTTCTGATCCTGATCCTCTATTACGTCGGTTCGGACCTGATCAACAAGGCGGCCGCGATGATGGGCTATGGCCGGGTCGAGATCAGCGGCGTGCTGGCCGGTATCTGGGTGCTGGGCATTGTTCAGGGCGCATATTCCACCGAGGTTTTGCGTGGGGCCATTAAGGCGGTTCCGCCGGGACAGATCGAGGCGGCCAGGTCGTTTGGCATGCCCGCATTCATGATCATGAGGCGCGTGACGATTCCGGCGATGATGTCCTTTGCCACGCCGGGGTTGGCGAACCTGTGGCTTATTGCGACCAAGGATACCGCGCTTTTGGCGATTGTCGGGTTTTCCGAGCTTACCCTGGAGACACGGCAGGCGGCCAGCAGCACACGCGCCTATTTCACCTTTTTCATGGCGGCAGGGGCACTGTATCTGACGATCACCCTGTGTTCGGGTGCGGTGTTCGGCTGGGTTGAGAAATGGGCGCGGCGTGGTCAGCCCTCACTGAAAGGCGGCGCAAAATGATCGACCTGCGCGCGCTGCTGCAACCGCACCGTTTGGTTCTTATGGGTCTTTTTGCGCTGTTCGTGCTGTGGTGCGCCCTGACGTTGCGGTGGGATTGGATTCCGAAATACATGCCGCTGGCGCTTGAGGGGCTTTGGCGCACGATCTGGATTTTGGTGGTGACGACGGTGCTGGGGTTCTTGCTTGCGGTGCCGCTGGGTTTGGCGCAGGCCATTGGCCCGTGGTATCTGGCCGCGCCTGCACGGATCTTTTGCACGATTATCCGGGGTACGCCGCTGCTGTTGCAAATCTGGCTGCTGTACTATGGGCTTGGCTCGCTGTTTCCCCAGTATCCCTGGATCAGGGGGAGCGAGCTGTGGCCATATCTGCGTCAGGCCTGGCCCTATGCGGTTCTGGCGCTGACCCTGTCCTATGCCGGATACGAGGGAGAGGTCATGCGCGGCGCTTTCGCCGGGGTCGGCAAGGGTCAGTTGGAGGCCGCCAAGTCCTTTGGGATGCCTCGATTTACCATGTTCCGCCGTATCTGGCTGCCGCTGGCGGTCAGAAACGTCTTGCCGACGCTGGGCGGTGAAACGATCCTGCAGCTCAAGGCGACGCCGCTGGTTGCCACGATTACCGTGATCGAAATCTATGCGGTTTCCTCGCGCGTGCGGGCGGATACGTTCATCGTCTATGAACCGCTTTTGTTGCTGGCGGCGGTTTACATGGTCATTGCGGGCATCATCGCGTTGTTCTTCCGGTGGCTTGAAGCAAGGGTGCCGACCTGAAGCCGGGGAAGGTGGGCCAATTGTCTGCCGCGACAATGCCGGACCGCCTTTTCAGGCGGTCTGCAAAATCTCAGTTGGATCGGATAGCCAGGCAGCAGGAGGCGAAGGGTTTTCGCTGTCCTCATCGTTTTCGTGGAGGCACGCCACCGAAAATAATTGATTATTTGGTCAAAAAATGCACGCTTATCAAAAAACAGGAGAGGAAAATGAGAATACGTAAAGTCACTCGAAGGGTGATGCTTGCAGCGTTTGTTGCCGCCTCGACCCTCCTAACCGCCGGAACCGCAGTCGCCGACAAAGTGAAGGTGGCCGCAATCTATACGCTTCCCGTGGAACAGCAGTGGATCAGCCGCATACACAAGGCATTGAACACTGCGGCCGAACGCGGGGACATCGAATATTTGTTTTCGGAAAACGTCGCAAATACGGATTATGAAAGGGTCATGCGCGAGTATGCCGAGCAGGGGCAGCAACTGATCGTTGGTGAAGTCTTTGGTCTGGAACGCGCCGCGCGGAAGGTGGCGAAGGACTATCCCGACACCGCGTTCCTGATGGGGTCTTCCTTTGGTCCGGTTGCTCCGAACTTTTCTGTCTTTGACAACTGGATTCACGAACCATCCTATCTGACCGGCATGGTTGCCGGTTCCGCAACGGAAAGCAATGTCATCGGTATGGTCGGGGGTTATGCCATTCCCGAAGTGAACCGATTGATGCATGCGTTCATGGAAGGCGCGCGGGAAACCAACCCGGACGTCAAGTTCATCGTGAATTTCATAGACAGCTGGTACGACCCGCCCAAGGCCAAGGAAAGCGCTTTTGCGATGATGGATGCAGGGGCCGACATCATGTATGCCGAACGCTTTGGCGTGTCGGACGCTGCGGTCGAACGCGGGGTCAAGGCGGTCGGAAACGTGATCGACACCTCGCAGGATTATCCGGGGACGATCATGGCCTCGGCGCTCTGGCACATGGAGCCCACCATTGACAAAGCGATTGCCAACGTATCCGCCGGATCGTTCGAAGCTGCTGATTATGGCCAGTTCAGCTTTATGGCCTATGGCGGCGGTTCGCTGGTGTTGGATGAAAACCTGGTCTCGGGAGACGTGATCGATGCCGTGAACGCGCGCGAAACCGAGATCCTGGACGGGCTGTTCCGTGTCAACGTGAACGATGCCCGCCCGGTTTCCGACAACTGATTTCATGGGGGCCGGCGAAACCGCCGGCCCTTGTTTTCCAATGACAGAGACCACGGTTCTCAGGCTTGCCGGGCTGTGCAAGCGGTTCGGCCCGGTAGTGGCCAACGATGATGTCAGCCTGACCTTGAAGCGCGGCGAGGTGCTGGCGCTTCTAGGGGAAAACGGCGCGGGCAAAACCACGCTGATGAACATGCTGTTCGGACATTACCTGCCGGACGCGGGCACGGTTGAAGTGGCAGACAGCGGCGGAACGCTGCGCGCTCTGCCGCTTGGTCACCCGCAGGCCGCGCTTGAGGCGGGTGTCGGCATGGTGCATCAGCATTTCACTCTGGCCGAAAACATAAACGCCCTGGACAATATCACGCTGGGGTCGGAACCCTTGCTCAGATTGCGCCGGAACCGGCAAGCCGCGCGCCGGAAAATCGAAGACATCATAACGCAAAGTGGTCTCAGCGCGCCTTTGGATGTGCCCGTTGGTCGCCTTTCCGTGGGCGAGCGGCAAAGGGTCGAGATACTCAAGGCGCTCTATCGGGATGCGCGCATTCTGGTTCTGGACGAACCCACCGCCGTGCTGACCCCACAGGAAGCGGATGCGCTTTTCGAAAATATCAAGCTGATGACCAAGGAAGGTCTGGCCGTCATTTTCATCAGCCACAAGCTGCGGGAAGTGCTGTCTTTTTCTGACAGGATTGCGGTCCTGCGACATGGGCGGAAAGTCGGGGAAATGGCCACATCCGAGGCGGACGAAAAGGCCATTGCGGGCATGATGGTTGGTGCCGATACACCGAAGGTCGCCCGGGTGCAGATGGCTCCCGGCGCGCCTGTCCTGTCGATCGAGGGCGTTTCGGTCGCGGGCCGTTCGCAACGCGACACGTTGAAAAATGCGACTCTGACCGTGCATGCGCACGAAATCCTTGGCATTGCTGGTATTTCGGGAAACGGTCAGGGCGCGCTGGCCAATGTGATCTCGGGCCTTGTCCGGCCAATAGAAGGCTCCATTCGCGTGAACGGGGAAGAGATTGCCAAACCCAGCCCTGCCGTCATGATACGGTCCGGCGTCGGGCGCATTCCCGAAGACCGCCATCACGAAGGGATCGTGGGGGCGATGACGGTGGCGGAAAATCTGGTGATCGAACGGCTGGACGATCCCGAAATTCAATCTGGTGGTCTTTTGCGCAAGGACACAATTAGGGGAAATGCCGAGAAGCTGTCCAAAGCCTATGACGTGCGCGGTCCGGGGGTCGATGTCGCGTCACGCCTGCTGTCCGGCGGCAACATCCAGAAACTGATCCTGGCGCGCGTCTTTGATCGAGCACCGCGTCTGATCCTTGCCAATCAGCCGACGCGTGGCCTTGATATGGGGGCTGCGGCCGAAGTCGGGCGACGGCTTTTGGAGGCCCGCGAACGCGGTGCGGGTGTCGTGCTGATATCTGAGGATCTGGACGAAATTCTGGGCCTTGCGGATCGCATCATGGTTATCCGTGACGGAACCCTTGTGACTGCCGCCAGCCATGACCGGGAAAGGATTGGTCTGATGATGGCAGGAGAGACGGCATGATACGGATCGAGCCACGGGAAAACCCGTCCCGCTTGTATGCGGTGGGTATTCCGATCTTGTCGGCGGCGGTGTCATTGGCTTTCGCGGCGATCCCCTTGATGGCTGCGGGCGCCAATCCGATCGTCGCTTATGGGGAAATGATCAAGGGCGTCTTTGGATCAGTCTTTGCGATTTCCGAGGTGCTGACACGCGCCACGCCTTTGATTTTCACCGGCTTGGCGGCGGCACTCGCCTTTCGCGCAAAACTCTGGAATATCGGGGCCGAGGGGCAGCTTTACCTTGGCGCCATGGCGGCTGTCGCCATCGGATCGGGGGCAGTCGATCTTCCCGGTGTCTTTCTTGTACCGCTGATCATTGTATTGGGCGCAGCTGCGGGAGCGGTCGGCATGGCCGGGCCGACCTTTCTGAAGGTGCGTTTCGGGGCAGATGAGGTTGTGACGACCCTGCTGTTGAATTTCATCATTCTGATCTTTCTTCAGATGATGCTGGAAGGCCCATTGCAGGACCCGATGGGGCTTGGCTGGCCGCAATCGGCACCGGTGCTGGATCAGGGCATGCTGCCGCCGCTGGTGGATCGCATGCGGGTTCATTCCGGGCTGTTGCTGGCACTGGTGCTGGCGGCCATCGCGCAATTCATGCTGGCGCGTTCGGTTTGGGGGTTCAAGCTTCGGGCTGTCGGCGAGAATGCCGCCGCCGCCCGGCATGCCGGCATCAACGTGAACCGCTCGCTGTTTGGCGTTGCGGTCATTTCCGGCGGATTGGCCGGGTTGGCCGGCGTCAGCGAGGTTGCCGGTCTGAAAGGGTATGTGACGTCCGATCTGTCTCCGGGCTTTGGGTATACCGGTATCGTGGTCGCCATGCTGGCGGGGCTGTCGCCTGCGGGCGTGGTGGTTGCGGCCATTTTCATCGCTTCGGTTTTCGTTGGAGCGGATTCCATGAGCCGCGCGTTGGGTGTGTCGTCCTTTCTTGCCGATCTCGTGGTGTCGGTCGCACTGTTGTGTGTTCTTGTCGGAGGCTTCATCGCCAGATACCGGGTCGTTCGCACCCATTCCGGGAGCGCGCGGACATGATGGATCTTCTGACCATTCTTGTGAGCGAAAGCTTCTGGGCGGCGTCGCTGCGGATTGCCACGCCGCTGATCTTTGGTGTTCTGGGGGCGTTGATCTGCGAACGCTCTGGCGTTCTCAACCTCGGGATCGAGGGTATTTTCGTGATCGGCGCCATGAGTGGCTGGATGGCCGTGTGGTTGGGGGCGGGGTTGTGGGGGGGCGTTCTGGTGGCCGCGCTGGCAGGCGCTTTCTTTGGCCTGATGCACGCGATACTGACCGTTCCCCTGGGGTTGTCACAGCACGTCTCGGGCCTTGGGATTACGCTGTTTGCCACGTCGGTCAGTTACTTTTCCTATCGCACGGCATTGCCGAATGTTTCTTCTCCTCCGAGGATCGAGCCTTTCCGGGCCATCGAGCTGCCTGTCCTGTCAGACCTGCCATTCATCGGGCCGGTTCTGTTTCAGCAGACCGCATTGACCTGGCTTGCGCTTTTGATGGTGGCGGTTGTTTGGTACGTCATGAACCGCACGGCCCTGGGGGTCGCCATTCAGGCGGTCGGAGACAACCCCGACAGCGTCGATGCGCAGGGGTTGTCCGTCTATGGGCTGAGGATCGGGGCCATTGTTGCGGGGTCCGCGCTGATGGCGCTTGGCGGCGCATTCCTGACGATGAGCGCGTTTGACGCCTTTTTCTTTGGCATGGTCAACGGGCGCGGCTGGGTTTGCATCGCGCTGGTTATCTTTGCAAGCTGGCGACCGGGAAAGGCGCTGTTTGGCGCATTGCTGTTCGGGGCGTTCGATGCATTGCAGGTGCGTTTGCAAACGGAAATGGGCGCCCTGGTGCCCGGCCAGGTTTTCCTGATGGCCCCATATATCCTGTCAATCATCGCGCTTGTGATTGCCGCTCGCTCGGCGGACTATCCCCGCGCGTTGTTGACCCCGTGGTTCAAGGGGCAGAGGTAGGAGATGAGATGTTCGACCTGATTGTCAGAAATGCCACCCTCACAGATGGCCGCAAGGGTCTGGATATCGGGTGCAAGGGCGGCAGGATCACCGCGGTTGAACCCGGCATCGCCGCAGAGGCGCGAGAGGAGATCGATGCAGGCGGGTACCTGGTGTCACCGCCCTTTGTTGATCCTCATTTCCATATGGACGCGACATTGTCGCTGGGCACTCCGCGCATGAACATGTCCGGCACGTTGCTGGAGGGCATCGCGCTTTGGGGTGAGCTGAAACCGATTCAATCGGTCGATGACATCATCGAACGTGCGTTGCGCTATTGTGATCTGGCCATATCGAAGGGCATCGGCGCAATCCGCAGCCACGTGGACACTTGCGACGACGAACTGAAAGGGGTTCAGGCCCTATTGGAGGTGCGTGAGAGGGTCAAGGATTACCTTGATCTGCAGCTGGTCGCGTTCCCTCAGGACGGCGTTCTGCGTGATCCGACCGCGATGCGGAACACGGTGCGGGCGCTGGACATGGGCGTGGACGTCGTGGGGGGCATCCCTCATTTCGAACGCACGATGTCGGATGGGGCTGAGTCGGTGCGGCTGCTATGCGAGATCGCGGCAGAGCGCGGGTTGATGGTCGACATGCATTGCGATGAAAGTGATGATCCTCTCAGCCGACATGTCGAAACCCTGGCTTTCGAGACCCAGCGGCTTGGCCTGCAGGGTCGGGTCGCCGGATCGCACCTGACGTCGATGCATTCGATGGACAACTATTATGTCTCGAAGCTGATCCCCCTGATGGCCGAAGCGCAGGTTCACGCCATCCCGAACCCGTTGATCAACATCATGCTTCAGGGCCGGCACGACACTTATCCCAAGCGCAGGGGGCAGACCCGGGTTCGTGAGCTGCGCGACGCCGGAATAGTCGTTGGATTTGGGTCGGATTGCATGATGGATCCCTGGTATTCGCTGGGCAAGGCCGACATGCTGGATGTGGCCATGATGGGGCTTCACGTCGGCCAGCTTTCCAGTCGAGCGGATATGGATTGGTGCTTTGATGCGGTGACGGAAAACCCCGCCAAAATACTGGGATTGGACAGGTACGGTGTTGCCGAAGGGTGCAGGGCGAATTTCGTCCTGTTGCAGGCGGCAGACAAGATCGAAGCGATACGGCTGCGCGCGCACCGTCTGGTGGTGGTCCGAAGCGGAAAAGTCATCGCCAGATCCGAGCCGATCATGTCTACGCTGGAAACAGGCACAACGCGCAGAACAATAAACGAAGCCATGGTGTCGAGTGCAGTGCGTTAGACCGCCCATCGAATTCGCATTGATTGGGCGCCGGTTTTTTCGGCGAACGCGCGGCCGTCAGGGCGGATATCACCGAACGACGAACACGGATTGTCGCGCATGTCGGGCCACGCGGGCGGAATTCGGGCCTATCAGATAGTCCTGCAATTCCGGCCGGTGCGCGCCGACAAAGATCGCATCGGCACCCAATTGATCGGCGACCTTGATGATCTGGTCATAGATCGTGCCATGCGAGATATGCAGCCGCGCATCGATATCGGGTGGGATTGCATCCCTGGCCCAGGTTTCGAGTTCGGATTTGGCCTGATCTGCAATCTTTTTCGAATGATCCGGTCCAAGCATTGCGCCCACGATCGCCATGCCGCTGTCGGGAATGACGTTCAGCACATGCAAGGTCGCTTTCTCGGCACGCGCCATGTTGACTGCGGCTTGTGTGCTGCGCGCCGCTCCAAGAGGGTCGCTGATGTCGACGGCTATCAGTAGGGTCTTGAACATGGCCATACTCCCTCAGAATGCGGGTTGCGTGGCGCGAGGCCGCTGAATCATGACGATGCCCGCCAGCAACAGCAGGGCAGGGATGAAGAAGATTTCTTTCGGCATTCGGTCGTTTTCTATCTCGGCCTTTACCAGATGAACCGGGGTATCGCCGTAAAAGTCATAATCGATACTGAGCGATCCAAAGGGCCCGCCAAACGGTTCCTCCATTTCCAAGGTGTCACCGCTTTCGATGAAGGACAGGCCCTGAGCCGAGAGTGCGGCCTCGGCATCGCCGGCAACGGCCGGGATCACGATCGTGGTCGGGCGAATTTCGGCGTTGTCGAAATCCGGGCCTGCAATTGTTATGCGGATGTCCTGGCCGTCATCGGCATCGGCCATCAGCGCAATGGCTGCGGGTCCATCGGCGCTTGCATAAGGTTCGCTGACCTGATCCAGGAAGAACCCGGGCCGGAACAGCAGGAAGGCGATGAACAGCAACACCACGCTTTCCCATGCTCTTGATTTGGCCACGAAATAACCCTGCGTGGCCGCTGCAAACAACAACATCGCAAGAAGGGCCACGAAAAAGACCAGCACCGCCTTGGCGAGACCCACGTCGATCAGCAACAGATCGGTGTTGAAAATGAAGAGGAACGGCAAAAGCGCTGTCCGGATGTCATAGGCAAAGCCCTGAATGCCCGTCTTGATCGGATCGCCCCGCGATATGGCCGCCGCCGCATATGCCGCAAGGCCGACCGGCGGCGTGTCATCGGCGAGGATGCCGAAATAGAAGACGAACATATGAACGGCAATCAGCGGCACGATCAGGCCGGACTGCGCCCCCACCGACACGATGACCGGAGCCATCAGAGACGAGACAACGATGTAATTGGCCGTTGTCGGAAGCCCCATGCCGAGGATCAGCGACAGAACGGCGACCAGAACGAGCAATATCATCAGGTTGCCGCCCGAGATGACCTCGATCACCTGACCTATGACCTGATGCGCGCCGGTCAAGGAGATGGTTCCGACAATAATACCGGCCGCACCCGTTGCCACGCCAATCCCGATCATGTTGCGCGCGCCGAGGATCAGACCCTGAACAAAGTCATTCCAGCCGTGCAGGGTTTCACCGGCGAAATCCTGGCCCCTGAAAAACGCTTTGATCGGGCGGTGAGTCAGGGCGATGATGATCATGAAGACAGTGGCCCAGAAGGCGGACAGGGCGGGCGAAAGCCGCTCCAGGCTGTCGGTGCGCACCATGAGATTCCAGATCAGGATGAAGATCGGCAGCGCGAAATAGGCTCCGCCAATCAGCGTCGGTGTCAGTCGTGGCGCCGCCGGGACCGGGGCGTTCGGGTCGTCGATTTCGATGTCCGGATAACGGGAGGAAATGTAGACGAGAATCAGATAGAGACCCGCGACGATGGCTACGGCGCCATAGACGCTTTCGGTCATGATCGGATCGAGCAGGGCGCGCAAACCGATCATCAGGAAGGTGCAGAGGCCCAGGAAAATGAAACCGGACAGGAACAGGATCAGGATCATCAGGACGCCGATCTTGCGACCTTCCTTTTTCAGGCCTTCCAGCCCCATCTTCAGGCTTTCAAGGTGCACGATGTAGAGCAGTGCGATATAGCTGATGACCGCTGGCAGAAAGGCGTGTTTGACCACATCGATATAGGGAATGTTGACATATTCCACCATCAGGAAGGCCGCGGCCCCCATAACCGGCGGGGTCAGCTGACCGTTGGTGGATGACGCCACCTCGACCGCGCCGGCCTTTTCGGCGGGAAAGCCGATCCGTTTCATCAGGGGGATAGTAAACGTCCCGGTGGTGACCGTGTTGGCGATGGATGAGCCCGAGATCATGCCGGTCATCATCGAGGACAGCACCGAAGCCTTGGCTGGTCCGCCCCTTAGGGCGCCCAGCATGGCGATGGCGACCTTGATGAACCAGTTGCCGCCACCCGCCCGATCCAGCAAAGCGCCGAACAGGACGAACAGGAAAATCATCGTGGTCGAGACGCCGAGCGCCACCCCGAAAACCCCCTCGGTCTGCATCCAGTAATGGCCCAGGGCCTTGGACAGTGATGCGCCGCCGTAATTGGTGATGTTGCGGGCCCATTCCGAATATCCGCCGAAAAAGGCAAACAGGATGAAACAGCTGGCGATGACGACCAGCGGCAATCCGAGCGAGCGATAGACGGCCACCATCAGAACGAACATCCCGGTGGCTGAAACCGCGATGTCGGTGGGGGTCCAAAGGCCGGGGCGGTCGGCGATCTGGAACCGGAAGATCACCAGATACAGACAAGCGCCCACGCCGAGGATCAGCAAGACCCAGTCATAGACGGGTATGCGGTCGCGCGGAGAGGTCTTGAAAAGCGGAAAAGCAAGCGTCGCCAGCATGATGGCAAAGGCCAGGTGCACAAAGCGGGCCTGTGCGACGATATTGGCGAAAATCCCGATGCCGGTCGATTGGGCGATGATGCCGGGTATTTTTGACGCGATGTAAAGCTGGAAAAGGGACCACACGATACAGGTTCCGATGATCAACCGGCCCTGCCAGCCCACCGGGTTTCTTGCCCCGGTGTCGGCCTCGGCAACCATGTCGTCAGCGCTGCGTTCGGGTTGGGTCTGGTCAGTCATGTCGTCCCCCTGTCCACGGCGTTTCGCCAATGGGTATGCGCCCGCTGCCGGGCGCATCCGATGTGCTGGAAGTTGACGCTTATTGCATCAGACCGAGTTCTTTATAGGCGCGTTCCGCCCCCGGGTGCAGGGGTGCGCTGAGACCGTCACTGACCATTTCCGCGGGGTCAAGATTTTCAAAGGCCGGGTGCAGCTGACGGAAATCGTCAATATTCTCCATCACCGATTTTGCCACGACATACACCACGTCATCCGACACATCGGCCGAGGTCACGAATGTTGCGCCAACACCAAAAGTAGTCGTTTCCTGATCGTTTCCGGCGTACATGCCACCGGGGATCGTCGCGACACGATAATAGGGATTGTCGCCCACCAGCTTGTCGATCGGCTCGCCCGTGACGCTGACCAGTTTCACGTCGCAGGTTGTGGTGGCTTCCTTGATGGCCGCCGCCGGGTGCCCGATGGTATAGATCATCGCGTCGATATTGCCGTCGCAGATTTCCTTGGCCATTTCCGATCCTTTGTATTCCGTGGCCAAAGCAAAATCATCCATTCCCATGCCAAATGCATTCATCACGACTTCCATCGTGGCGCGCTGACCGGAACCGGGGTTGCCGACATTGACGCGCTTGCCTTTCAGGCCTTCGAAACTGTCGATGCCGCTGTCGGCGCGCACCAGAAGGGTGAAGGGTTCGGGATGAACCGAAAAGACGGCGCGAATGCCCGGAAACGCGGCATCGCCTTCGAATTTCGAGGTGCCGTTAAAGGCGTGGTATTGCCAGTCGGACTGGGCGACGCCGAACTCAAGCTCGCCGGCCTTGATGGTGTTGATGTTATAGACCGAGCCACCGGTGGATTCGACGGCGCAGCGGATGCCGTGCTCTTTGCGCGACTTGTTCACCAGACGGCAGATTGCGCCGCCTGTTGGATAGTAGACGCCTGTCACACCTCCGGTTCCGATCGAGATGAACTCCTGCGCCGAAGCTGCACCGGCGGACATGCCCAGAACGGCCGCGGCTCCAAGTACGAGGTTTTTCATTTTACACACTCCCTGACTTAAATTTCTTGTTATTTGCCGGAATTGATGGCCCTGACAGTAGAGCCTCTATGGCACGATCTGGCAAGGTTTCAGCGCAACTTGCCGTCACGTCAGTGTTTTTTGCTTGCCGGATATGGAATGTGACTGCGTGGTGCGGTGTTTTTTACGTTCAGCGCCGAACACCAGCTGTCTGATCGGTAGCACCGCGCCACCATTGTTCAATGTCAGCTTCGGTCACACGGTCGGCAAGGCCCAGTGCGACCAGGCCGGTGCTGGTGTCATCCACGATGGCCCGCATCTCGCAGACCCGTCCGACAATCTGCACCTGATAAGGCCCTTCGCGGGTTTCGACAAAACCTTTGAGGCGATAGATGCCGGCTGGCCGGCGATCGAGCTTTTCCTGCAGTGACCGCCGGTCTTCGGCAAATGCCTTTTCGCAATACCACGCGGTATAGGCCGGATGGGGCGGTGTTTTACTCGAAAACGGGCGCGGGGTGATTTCCCACAACAATCGCGAGATGGGGGCGTCACCTTGGATTATTGGGGCATGTGTATTTATTGGCCTCAGATGGTCGCGCGGGTTTTCGGTGGTTTTTTCAGTCTTGCTGAGCACCAAAAGGTCGGCCACGGCGATTTGCCGGGCAATCTGAGGCCCAATGGAATCATCATTGAGAAGGTCTTGGATTTGCCTTGCATCCACAACCGTGACGATCCCGGCATAGCTCAGGTCGGGTTCGGCATTGGCGACGTTGGCGATGGCGGCCGGGTCGGCGATACCGCTGGCTTCGATGATCAGGTGATCGGGACGGTCGGGGCGGTCCAGAATGTCCCCGATCGTCATGAACAGGTCCGCCCCCATTGTGCAGCATACGCAGCCGTTGGTCAGCGCAATTGTGTCTGCATCGGCGGACGCCAGCAAATTCGCGTCGATGTTGATCGCGCCGAAATCATTGACAAGAACCAAAAGGCGCAATCCGTGATCTTCGCCAAGCAAGCGGTTGATCAGGGTGGTTTTTCCCGCACCAAGATAGCCGCCGATGACCGTCAGGGGCAATCGCATCACAGCAGGTGAACCCTGCCGCCCAGAACGGTCCCAAGCACGGCGATATCCTTGAGCCGGTCGGCGGAAACGGTCGTGGGATCGTCGCCGAGTATGGTGAAGTCGGCTTGTTTGCCGGTTTCGATACTTCCGATTTCGCCGTCCAATCCCAATGTGAAAGCCGCGCCAAGTGTGATCGCGTGCAGGGCTTCCGGTATTGTGATCCTTTGGCTTTCTCCCAGAATTCGGCCTGACAGGGTCTGGCGATTGACGGCACACCAGGCCGTGAACAGGGGCGCCATCGGCGTGACAGGCGCGTCCGAATGGATCGCGATCCGAACACCCTGGTCCAGCGCTGTGCGCGCCGCATCCATTCGGCATGCCCGGTCTTCGCCGATGGTCAGGGCCGCATGCTGATCGCCGAAATACCAGATATGATTGGAAAATATGTTGGTGCAGACACCCAGCCGTGCGCAGCGCCGGAACTGGTCGGCTCCCATCATCTGGCAATGCTGCAGGACATGTCTTGCATTCGGCCAGGGGTGTTTGCGGGCCGCTGACTCGAGAGCCGCGAGGGATACGTCAGAGGCCTCGTCACCGTTGACATGGATATGCATCTGCACCCCGTGTTCCTGCATCGCCTCGCACAGGGCGAATATCTGGTCCGGTGGCGTGTTCCAGATTCCGTTGGGTTGTCCACCCACATAACCGGGCCATTTCACCCGCGCGGTCCAGCCCTGAATCGACCCGTCGGTCATCAGCTTGACCGCCCCCAGACGGAGCTTGTCGGACGATCGCGCCTTCAGCGCCAAGGCGCGGCGCGCAATCGCGGCGGGATCGCCGCCAGTGGCGCCCAAGGCCGGGACGAGACGGACGGGAAAGTCCAGCTTGGACGTAACGCCGAGCAGAACATCGACATCCGCGTCATCCATTTCCGCGAACAGGTCGGTGGTCGTCGTCACCCCGGCCCTCAGACAGACCTGGGCATAGGTGCGGATGATCTCTGGAGTCTGGGTCAGTGCCCGAAAGTCGATCCCGGTCCGGCGCATGACCGGAAACATCGCTGCCATTTCCTGCAGTTCACCGGTTGGTTCGCCATCGGCACCCTTCACCAAACCTTCGACATTGGTGTGGCTGCCATATCCGGCCACGGTCAGAGCTGCCGAATTGGCACACAGCAGGTGGAAGTTCGAAAACAGAACAACTATGGGCCGCGTTGTTGAAACCTGATCAAGGTGATGCCGCGCCAGCCTTTCCCCGGAAAGGAAAATCGGATCGAACCCCCAAGCAATCAACGCATGGCCTTCGGGAAGGTCCGCATCATACAGGCGCAGCCGTTCTACCACGCCCGGGATGTCTTCAAGCCCTCGATGCAGGACGCCGTTCGGGTCCATGCGGTCGTGAAATCCGACATAGGCATAGCGCCACATCGCGCCCGCCATCATGTGTGCGTGACCTTCGACGAAACCGGGCATCAAAACCGCGTCGGCCAGACTGTCGTCGAGGATCGTTTCATCGCCGGGCCAGGCGCAGTTCTGATCGCCTACGGCAAGGATCTTGCCGTCACGCACGGCCACATGGGTCGCTTCGGGGCGGTTCGGGTCCATGGTGATGATCTTGCGGCAACGGAAAACGGTCGTGGGTTGCATGCTGTCCTCCCGGGTAACAGCCGGAGTATCGCAACTTTATTCCACGGCAAAATGGATTTAACCTCTCAATAAGATATATTGAATGGTGGATTGAGATGAAATTCACGCTCAAACAATTGCGTTATTTCGATGCCGCGATGCGGACAGGTTCGATTGCGCGCGCCGCCGTCGAGATGAACATTTCGCAATCGTCGATCACGGCGGCGATCGATCATATCGAACAAAGCCTTGGCGCGGAGCTGTTTCGCAGGATACCGGCCAAAGGGCTGATTTCGACCGAATTGGGACAGATGGCGGGCAAACAGATTGCCACTTTCCTAGAGCAATCCAGAGTTTTCGAATCCGACTTGTTGTCGCTTGTCGGTGATCCGACGGGGACGCTGCGGCTGGCCTGTTACGAGCCGACGGCCCCCTACGTTCTGCCACCGCTGCTGCGCTGCATTGCCGACAGTTACCCCGACATCCGTATCGATGTGATGGAAGGCGACATGCTGGTCGTGAACGAATTGCTGCGTTCTGGTGCAGTGGATGCGGTATTGACCTATCGCCGTTACACGCATCCCGACAACCGCTTTGTCCCCTTGTTCCGGGCCAGACCCTGGGCGCTTGTTCCGCATCATTCGCCATTGTCCGAGCACAAGTCGGTCACACTTGATGAGCTTTCCGAACAACCTCTGATCATGCTCGATGTGCATGGAACGCGGGATTATTTCCTTAGCATGTTTCAAAAACAGGGGTTGGTGCCGGATATTGTCCACAGCACCAAGTCGGGCGCTGTCTTGCGCGGTCTGGTGGGCGCCAAGTTCGGCTATGCGATCCTGAACATCTGCGGTCCCAATGACCGCGACGGGCAGGGGGGATATACTCCGATTCCCATCTCGGGCGAGGTGGATGAACCGGTTTACGGCATCGGCTATGCATCGCAGCTTGAGAGTTCTGCCGTAGTGCGTGCCATCATCGACACGGGCAAATCTCTGGCTCAGAAAGGTGCGTTCGAACATCTTCTGCTTCGGCCTTAACTGCATTTTATGTGACATTACGCTTCACAAAACCCTGTTTTCTGGAGGTATGGGCTTCGGCTAGCCTTTGGAACAACGTCGATCGACGTCCGGCAAAGCAACCGCTCGCAAACAAGACGGGGACCGGGCCGATGGGCGAATTGTGCTGTCAGGGAGGAGAGATATGCGCAGACGTTCTTTGATTAAACTGGCTACCTCAGTGTCGCTTGCCGCCGGGCTGAGCCTTTCGGCGTTACCGGCAGCGGCCGCCGATGTGACAATGAACCTGGGTTTCGGCGCGCCCGAAGCCTCCATCTATGGCCGTTTCGGTACGCTGTTCAAGGAACGGCTTGAGGCGATCTCGGACGGGGCGATCGAAGTCAAGTTGCGTTGCTGCAACCAGATTTCGACAGAGGACGAGGCGTTCAAGGCGATGCAGTTGGGAACAGTTGATGGATTTTTCATCACTGCGAACAACGTGTCGCCGCACTGGCCACTGATGGATGTGACGGTTCTGCCATACATATTCCAGAACAAGGACCATCTGGAACGGGTGGTCGATGGTGAAGTCGGTCAGGTCATGAAGGACAGGCTGCAGGCCGAGACCAGCGTTCATTTGCTGAGCTTCGGGCCGGCGCTCTATCGGGATTTTTACAACTCGCAGCGTGCCATCAATACGATGGCGGACATGGAAGGGTTGAAGATCCGGGTTCCCAAGAACGAGGTGATGATTGCGACCTTCGAAGCCTTTGGGGCAGAGCCGGTGCCGCTGGCCTGGTCGGAAACACCAACCGCCTTGCAGACCGGAACCGTGGACGGTGGCGACAACGGAACCTCGTTCATTCGCGACATGAAGTTCTATGAGTTCGAGCCCCATCTTGTCATCCTCGAACATTTCGTGGCGATGGCGCCGCTTTTTGCATCGGACGCTTTCATGAAACGGTTGAGTGACGAACAGCGCGCCATGGTTCAGCAGGCCGCGAACGAGGCCGGGGCGGAACTGCGCCGTCAGGTCGCTTCGGAAACCGAGGAAATCCGCGAATGGCTGGTTGCCGAGGGCGGCATGGCGATGACCACGCCGGACAAGGCCGATTTCATTACCGCCGCTCAGGGGGTGCAGCAGGCATTTGCAGAAGAGCGTGGGCAAGACTTCGTCGAACTCGTCAACGCCATTCAGGCGGCGGCCAACTGAAGATCCGCCGCTTTGGCGGGGCGCTGCATGCGCCCTGCCTGATCTGACCAAGCCCAAGGAACAGGTGCCCGATATGTCAGCGCTGAAATGGCTGGAACGGCACTTCGAAGAAGTGGTGTGCTGCACCGCTCTCGTGGTGATTTCTTTTAGCGTCTTTGCGCAAGTGATCGCGCGCTATGTGTTTCAGGTCGCATTGCACTGGTCCGAAGAGATTGCCTCGATCAGCATGGTCTGGGCTGTCTACATGGGGGCCTCGCTGTGCGTGCGCGAACGCTTTCACATCCGAATCCTCGTTGGCGTCAAAGCCCTGCCCGAGCGGACGGGCCGTATCGTGATCTTTGCCGCCGATCTGGCATGGGCCGCGTTTTCGATTTTCATGATCCGGGTCAGTTGGGATTATCTGGCCGTATTGTGGAAATTCACTTCGCGCAGTCCCAGTCTGGGCATCGACCAGTTCTATCCGCAATCCGTGCTTGTGATCGGTTACGCGCTGATGCTCGTGCGCCTGATCCAGACCTATGTGACATGGTACAGGGATGGCGGCGAAGGTATCCCGGGAATGCTGCACGAGGAATGGGATGAAACCACCGACGAGCAGGAGCATCAGCTGTGAATCCGCTTCTCATTCTTGCGATTGCCTTCGTCGGGCTTACGATCATCGGCACACCACTTTTCGTGGCTGTTGGCATAACCACTGCGTTGGCGCTCTATCTCATAGAAATCCCTTACACGTTGATGGCGCAGACGGGGTATTCCAGCCTGACGCCTTTTCCATTGCTGACCATCCCGCTGTTCGTTCTGGCGGGTCGGTTGATGGAGGTTGGCGGCATGGCCAACCGGATGATTGCAATTGCGACCAAACTGGTTGGCGCCTATCGCGGGTCGATGGGGCTTGTGACGGTTTTTGCCTGCATGCTTTTTGCCGCATTGTCCGGGTCGGGGCCGGCAACGACTGCGGCCATCGGCTCTGTCACGGTGCCGGCGATGCGGCGGGACGGTTATGACGTCCCATTTGCCGCCGCGATCACCGCCAGCGCCGGAGCGCTTGGCAGCCTGATCCCGCCGTCGAACCTGATGATCATATACGGTCTTGTGTCCGAGACATCGATCCCGCGCCTGTTTCTGGCGGGGCTCATTCCGGGCGTGCTGGTGACGATCCTGCTGATGGTCACCACCTATATCATCGCCCGCCGTCGGAACTATGGCGGGACGGGGCATCCGTTTTCATGGCGGCCGTTCCTTCACGCCGCCTGGGAGGGAAAATGGTCGATCGGAGCGCCGGTGCTGATCCTCGGCGGCATTTATGGTGGTGCGTTCACGCCGACCGAGGCCGCAGGCGTTGCGGTGTTTTACGCGTTGTTCGTGGGGCTTTTCATCTATCGCGAACTGACCGCAAGAAAGATCGTCGAGGCGCTGCGTTTCACGGCTTTGCTGACCGGCATCCTGATCCTGCTGACGCCTACGCTGGCCTTTGGGCAATTGACCGCGTTCTACGACGTGCCCACCGCTGTGCAACAGGGGATCACGTCGATCACCGAAAACCCGATCCTGGTGATGCTGCTGATCGGGGTGTTCTACATCTTTATCGGCACCTTCATGGAATCGCTGGCCCAGATCGTTCTGTTCACCGCCGTGTTCCTGCCGTTGGCCGTGTCGTTGGGCATCGATCCGGTCCTGTTCGGAGTGTTCACGGTGATCACCTGCGAGATCGGGTTCCTGACCCCTCCGTTGGGGGCAAACCTGACGGTCGCGGCGCGGATTTCCGGAGTTTCAATCGAACGGATTTCGGTTGCCGTGCTGCCGTTCATTCTGGCCTATATCATCGGCATGGTGATCCTGATCCTAATCCCGGATCTGACCCTGTTCCTGCCCGACTGGGTCTATGGGCCGGCAAAGTAGGGGAATAAGGAGATGTTCGATCTGATCCTCAAGGGCGGTGAAGTTTTCGACGGAGTGAGCGCGGAAAGTTTCACCGCCGATATTGGTATTACGCGCGACCGGATCGCGGCAATTGGCCAACTGGAAGACAACGGATCGGCAGAGATCATCGACGTCAGCGGGCTGGCCGTTTCGCCCGGTTTCGTCGACATGCACACGCATTCCGATTTCACCCTGATTGCCGATGGGCGCGCCGAAAGCCAGGTGCACCAGGGCGTCACGACCGAGGTTGTCGGGCAATGCGGGATCAGCTGTGCGCCCGTGTGCAGTCACAGCGAGATCCCGGCCGTTTCCCCGTGGTACACCGACAAGGCCGATCATCCGCACTGGCACAGCTTTGGCGATTATCTGGATGCTCTGGAAAGCACTGAGCTTGGCGTAAACGTCATGGCCTTTGTGGGTCATGGCAGCATTCATCGCGCGGTTCTGGGGGATGCGCTGCGGGCGGGTGAGCCGGACGAGATTGACCGGATGAGCCGGATGGTGGAACAGGCGCTTGAGGAGGGAGCTGGTGGATTTTCGACCGGTCTGGAGTATTGGCCCGGAATTCTGGCCGCGCCCGAACATCTGGTGCCGATGTGTGAAAAGGCAGCTCAACGCGGAAGGCTCTATGCAACCCATGTGAGAAACCGCGATACGCACTATGACCTGGGCTTTGCCGAAGCCATCGCGACGGCCCGCCAATCGGGCGCGAAACTGCAGATTTCGCACATCCAGCCGAAATTCGGCGCGCCGGACTATGCGATGGAGCACACGCTGGAAATGATCGATCTGGCCCGCCGCCACGATGTCGACGTAGCCTTTGACGTCATTCCCCATGACTGGAACCATACGCTGACGGCGGCAATCCTGCCCAAATGGGCGCAGGCGGGAGGACTGGACGAAGTGCTGAAACGCCTCTCGGATCCGGAACAGCGCGCAAGGATCAAGGCCAATCCGCAGCCCATGTGGCTGATCGTGAAGGCCCGGAAATGGAGCGATATCGTTCTGCTGAACGCGTCGGTGAACAAGGATCTGGTCGGTGCCGATTTTGCCGAGATCGGACGGATGCGCGGCGTTGATCCATATGATGCGGTTCTCGATATCCTTCTGGAAGAGGGCGACAATCTGATGGGCGTCTTCTGGACATCAAAGTCATTTCGGGACGCTGATATAGATCTGTGTCTGAAACAGCCTGAATGCGCGGTGATTTCCGACACTATCGCCGTGGCCAGGGACGGAATTCTCAGGGATCACGTCGGATCGCTGAGCGGGTATGGCTGGGCCGCACGATTTCTTCAGTATTATGTTCGAGACCGAAAGGTTCTGTCACTTCCCGATGCCATCCGGCGCATAACCTCTGTCCCGGCGGATCGGTTGGGGCTGAAGGACCGTGGGCGTCTGGCACCGGGACACAGGGCAGATATCTGCGTCTTCGATCCGGCCAGCATCGCCAGCAACTGTTCGGCGCGTCATCCAAGGCGCTATGCGTCAGGTGTTGCCCATGTCATGGTGAACGGGCGTTTGGCCATGCGCAACGGTGCAAGGACCAACGAGAACGCCGGGGCGGTTTTGCGCGAATTCGCACATTGAAAGAGCCGGGTCATCCCCGCTACCCGATCCAGACACAAGTCAACGGCGTGTGATCACAACAAATCCGGTCTGGGGTTTTGTGCGGCATGGGAATGGATCCTGCGAATGCTCCATTCGACCGCGTTTTTCATCGCGTTACCCAAAGCCTGATCAAAGGCCATCGCCAGATCGGGAGCTTTGTCCGAAGCAGAAATGATTGCTTTTTCGAACGAATTTGATCCGATGATGTGATCTTCGTAAGTATCGATGATTTTGATGTTCAGCCTGACATCGACGCGTAGCGATTTCGTCTGATCGTCGCCGCCGATTGCATGAGCCTGAAACTCGCGCAGTTCCGGCACGATCACGTAATCCGCCCGCAATCCCACGGTCGAACGGCCGACTGCAGCGACCTTGCCGGAATTCTCGAAGCTTTCGATCAGCAATGCCTGCACGATGAGTGGCGCGCGGTCGACCCAGCGGGCGCGCGGCAGATACTGAACCTGAAGCGGCGTGGGCTGGACCGCGATTTGATCAGTATTGACCGCCGCCGTAGCGGTCGGTTCTTCGATCACGATCTGCTGTCTGAGACGCGGGAGTGACGCGGAAAACGTGCTTTTGGGGGTCAGAACGTAAAGATCGTTCGGTTCTGCCGCTTTCTTAAGCGTATCCAGACCGGTGCAGCCGCTCAGAAGAGCCCCCCCGATGACGAGGGCAAGAAAGTCAGATCGTTTCATTGACGGAACTCCGATGCCTGAGTGCCAAGAAGGAAGCGTGCCGGGTCGCGTTCGATACGGTCCACAAGACGGTCGAGATTGACGACAAGGCGGCGGGATTCTTCGACAAAGCGTTGCAGTTGCGGCAGGCCCACGCGCATGAAATCCGAAACCTGCCTGCGGTTCTGTTGAACGATGCCATCGACCGTCCCCATCAGATCCGACGCGGATTGCGACGCGTCCAGCACGTTGTCGGCGATGCGGTCGACATTGTTGGCCACATTGTCGACGGTGGTTTTGAATGTGTCGATTGCCCCGCGCAAGTCCGTCACGATCTGGCCGACGTCTTCGTTCACAACCTTGTTCACCGACTCGAATGTCTCGTTGGCAGAGGACAGCGTTGTCCCGGCGCTTTCCATGGCGCTGCTGATGTCTGACAGGGTCTCATTGGCGTTGGAAAATGTTTCGGTCGCGACTGCAAGTGCCACGCTGCCTTCGTCGGACAACGCGTTCAGGCGTTCGGCAACCCTGGTCACATCTGTACCCACCTCGGCCACCACGCGATTGACGGTCTCGGCGACTTCGGTGCCCTTGCCGATGAATTCGGTTATTTCGTTCTTCATCAGCCCGTCGGCAGTGGCAAAGGTCTGTTTTGCCGTATCCAGAGTGGAAACGGCCGCGTCGCGCGTGTCGTTCAATGCGGTGGTTGCCGTGTTGAGTGTGGTTTCCGCCGTTTCCGTCAGCTTGCCTAGCTTGTCGGTAAAGGCCGCGATTTCGCGGGATGCGCCGCCCAGATCCTTGGACAGCGTTTCGAAATCGGACAGGGCCTGATCCAACCGGCCCGATGCAGAGGACAGGTTTTCGAGCAGCTTCGAAACCGCGGTTCGGTTTTCCTCGTTCACGATGGATTGCAGGTCTTCGAGCAAGGAAATGGCCTTGCTCATCAGTTCAGGCGCCCCTTCGAATATCGATTGCAGTGCGCTTCGGCGGCTTTTTATGGTGCCGCCGGACGGCAATGGTGCGGAAGCCGGCGTGCCGCCGGACAGCGCGACATAGCTGACGCCGGTGACGCCGAGGGCTTGTAGTTCAGCGATCGTGTCTTGCCTGACCGGTGTTTCGGCGTCGATTTCGATATGTACACGCACCTTTGACGGATCGTCGTCGTCAAGATGAAGCGAAAGGACCTGACCGACGGGCAAGCCGTTGTAGCGAACGCTTGAAGCGGTCGCGAGGCCCGAGACATCGTCGAACAGAATGTCATAATAGGCGTATTGGCGGTTCACCTCGACCTTGGCGAGCCACAACAGAAAACCGAAAACGCCCAGAATGCCTGCCAGCGTAAAGGCTCCTATCAGGATATAGTTTGCCTTGGTTTCCATCCGCTGCCCCTAACTGTCCCGTTCCCTGTTCTGCGCGGCTCTGGCGCGCGGACCGGTGAAATATTCCTGTACCCAAGGATGGTCTACAGATGTCATGTCATCAATAGGACCCTCAACCAGGACGCGTTTTTCCGCAAGTACCGCGACCCGGTTGCAGATCGCGTAAAGACTGTCGAGGTCATGCGTCACCATGAAAACGGTCAGCCCAAGCGCACGCTGCAATTCGCCGATCAGATCGTCATAGGCCGCCGCGCCAATCGGATCGAGCCCGGCGGTCGGTTCATCCAGAAACACGATCTCGGGGTCCAGCGCCAGCGCGCGCGCCAAGGCCGCGCGCTTTCGCATGCCGCCTGAAAGCTCGGACGGGAATTTCCCGCAGCTGAGCCGGGGCAGGCCGACGAGGCTGATCTTCAACTCCCCCAGCGCTTTCATCAGGTGTTCGCTGAGCTTGAGATGTTCGCGCATCGGCGCCATCACGTTCTGCAACACGGTCAGCGACGAAAAAAGCGCACCGTCCTGAAAGGCCACACCCCAGCTTTGTTCGATCCTCAGGCGGTCTTCTTCGGGACCGTTGAGGAAGTCAACGCCCAGAACCTCGATCGACCCGGCCGCAGGCGTGTTCAGCCCGACGATCGTTCGCAACAGGACCGACTTGCCGGTGCCCGAACCTCCGACAACGCCGAGCACTTCGCCGCGCCAGACGTCGAGGTCAAGATTGTCATGCACGACCTGAGGGCCGAACCGGGTGGTCAGGCCGCGCACGCGAATGACAGCTTCGCGGTCTGGCATCTCGCTTTGTCCGGTTGAATCGTCGGCCATGTCAGACCCCGACTTCCGAGAAAAAGATCGAGAACAGCGCATCCAGCGCGATGACCATAAAGATGGATTGCACCACCGATGCCGTGGTTCGGCGCCCGACGCTTTCGGCCGATCCCTGAACCTGCATTGCCTGCCAGCAGGCGATGACCCCGATCACGAGGGCAAAGAACGGGGCCTTGATAAGACCGACCGCAAGGTGCCAGACATCCGTGTTGTCTTTCAGTCGGGTCACGAACATGCCCGGGCTGACACCAAGGTCGATCCAGCTCATGATTGCGCCGCCGATCAGGCCGGATATGTCCGCGATGAAGCCAAGGATCGGCAGGACGATCAGCAACGCGAGCGTTCTGGGAACGACCAGAACCTCGATCGGGTCCAGTCCGATGGTTCGCATGGCGTCAATCTCTTCCTGCACCTTCATCGAGCCGATGGAGGCGGTGAAGGCCGATCCGGATCGACCGGCAACGATGATTGCGGTCAGAAGGATGCCCAGCTCGCGCAGGATCGATATCGAGATCAGTTCGACCACAAAGACCTCGGCCCCGAATTGTTTGAGCTGGGTAGATCCCTGAAAAGCCAGAACCACCCCGATCAGGAACCCCATAAGGGCAATGATCGGAACAGCCTTGAGACCGGTTTCTTCCATCTGCGTTACCAACGGCGCGGCACGCAACCGCCATGGCATCACCATTGAACGGGCCAGCCGATGCAGGGTCAGTCCCAGAAAGTTCAGGATCGACAGCGTGTCCATCCACGCTGCGACCGTGCCTTTGCCGATATGTTCCACCCATGGCAAAAACCCGCGTGGTGGTTCCTGCGCTGCTGCTTCATCGGACAGACTTTTCGCCACGGTCGTGATCAGGGCCTTCTGCGCCTGCGACGCGCCAATGATCGAAACCGGCGTGTTCGCCTTTTCCAACCGTTTTTGAAGGTCCGCGATCAGCCACGCACCGCCGGTGTCGATGGCCTCGACCCCTGACAGGTCAAACGCGACCACATCAGCATCGGAACGGAGTTGAGCCAACTGCGTTTCCGCCTGGCCCAGAAACTGCGTCAACAACCGCCCCTTGAACCGGATCAAGAGGCGACCGTCGGAAAATTCCTGTGTCAGTGATGGGCCGCTCATGCCCGGACTATGACGCGTTGCCGGTTTCGGCGGCAACCGATTTGTTGGATCCGGCACTATTTTGCCGGAACAGATGTTGTTGAATTACAATCGAAAATCAAACTGACCAGGATTAACGAAAAGGGCGCTTTCCTGAACGGAGAGCGCCCGAGGCCGATTACTCTTCGTGGATTTTCTTCCACGCGCCATTCTCGACCACATTGACGTAGACCGAGTCAGCACCCTGATGATCGTCTGGCCCATAGGTCATGTGGTTGCCCACCAGATCGTCCTGGTAGTTCAGGGTTTCCATTGCGGCGATGAAACTTTCCTGTGTCAGGTCCGGGCCAGCGGCCTCAAGCGCCCTGACCATCATTTCCGCCGCCGCATATCCGAGCATGGCAAAACCAACCGCGTCTTCGCCGGTGGCGGCCTTGTATTCCTCGATAAACGCCTTGGGGGCCGGTTCGTCCGCCCGTGCCCAAAGATCCTGCCAGGAAGCAGCGGCATAAAAGCCGTCGGTGACACCACCGGGGACTTGTGCCACGACGGTCAGGAAGCTGGCAGAGGTGCCCATGAACTTCATGTCGTTCAGGCCCATCTTATTTGCGGTGCCAACAACCGTGATGGCCTGGCGAACGCCCAGGGCGATGGTGACGATGTCGCAGCCGGCTTCGTTCAGTTTGCTGAGCGAGCCGACGAAATCGGTTTCGTCGGGTTTGTGGGTTGTCTCGGCTGCAAACGCGAT
>NZ_JBXWSF010000032.1:0-42973 GCF_059613285.1 Ruegeria sp. BHSB058
GTCGGGCCTGCGGGTTTCAGGCGATTGCGGCAGGGCCACGAGCAGCGCGGATTGCGCCGGGGTCAGGCGGCGCGGCTCTTTCCCGAACCAGGCCAGTGTCGCGGCGCGCACGCCTTCGAGATTGCCGCCATAGGGCGCGTGGGTCAGGTAGAGGTCGAGGATATCCTGTTTGCCCAGCTGCCGTTCCAGTGCCAGCGCCACCCGGATCTGACGCAGCTTGCCGCGCCAGCGGCCAGTCGGGCCATTTTCCAGCAGGCGCGCGACCTGCATCGTCAGGGTGGAACCACCCGACACCACCTGCCCGTTCCACAGCGCCTGTGCGGAGGCGCGGATCATCGCCAGCAGGTCAACGCCCGAATGGGTCCAGAAGCGTTTGTCCTCATACCGGATCAGCATTGCGACAAAATCCGGATCGACCGGCCTCGGCTGCAATCGCCAGAGGCCGTCCTCGACCGGATAGGCCCGCAGCAACGCGCCGTTGCGGTCCCGTACCTCGGTCGATGTCTGCGCCAGTGTCGACGGCAGAACGGTGCGGGCAATCCACCCGTCTGCCGCGTCGCGCGCAAGTGCGGACAGGAACAGTCCCGCGGCAAGACCCAGCAAGATGCGCGCCGGACTAGCCATCGACCCAGCCTTCCCACAAGCCGGGATATGCGGTAACGAAGCCCGATCCGTGGACCTCAAGCTCGGCCTCGAAGTTTGGCGAGCTGTAACGGATGCCGGTTGCGTCGATGCGGGTATAGATCTGGTTCAGCCGTTCCAGCATGCCCAGACCGGGTTTCAGCCAGGCGGCGCTGACGTGGGCGCTTTGGCCCCGGGCCAGCGACAGGCGGCGCAGGGGAAGCAGGTTGGTGGCCGGAGTAAAGCTGAGGTCGAGATCATGGCAGTTGGCGGTGTTGTCCTGCATCTCGTCATTCAGAACCCACCCCTGCGGCCCGCGATGCAGGCGCAGCGCAATGGCGCGCCCGCCGATGTGGCCCGCCACATCCGCCGACAGGCTGTACCAGTCGGGATCGCAGCGCACGTCATAACTGAGACTGGCATCAACGCCATCGTCATGCCAGAGCGCCTGACCGACCAGCATCCAGCCCTGATCCAGTTGCGACAGGGTGCAACGGTCGGTGCCCTGGATGTCGAGCCGACGCCAATGGGCCGAGGCGACGGCCGTGCGCCCGGTCATTGCACCGCGACCCGCCCGGTGCCGGTCCAGGCGCGGTTGCGGGGGCGGTACATATCCTCGACCGAAGCCGCCGGGTGGTGAAAGCTGCCCGGCGTGACCGCGCGGGCGACATAGGCCAGCGTTATGGTGACTGGGCCGAACTGATCCACCGCTGCAAGGAACCGGTCAGACCGGAATTCGGCATGGGTGGCCTCGGAAAGGCTGAGCCAGTCGAGCGCACGCACATCACCCGATCGCAAGAGGTTGGGGTTGTCGATCTCGATCCCCGCCGGGAGCGGATCGTTGATCATCAGCCGGGCGCCGCCATCCTCGAACGGGGTCACGGTCAGGACCGACACGAAACGTTCGCCCACGGCAAAGTTGCTGCGGTCAAGCGGCGCGCCTTCCATCGAGAAATACTGGCGGGTGAGGGAATACCCCGTGCCGCCCGCCTGTGGCGCGACCTCGGGCACGCCAGAGACGGTGAGGGTTATGTCGGTGCTGTGCCCGTCGGCGGCGGTGATGTTGAGCACCTCGTCCGCCGCGTCCGCCAGCACCTGCACGAAGGGGCCATCGACGGGCTCGCCATTGACCTGCAGGCCGGATCGTTCGGGCGTCTGCACCAGCGCATGGGCGGCTAGCAGGGACCAGGCGGCCTCTTGCGTCGACAGTGCGCCGGTGTCGGAACTGATCCGGGTTACCAGTGCGTCGCGGTCGATGGCGGCGCTGCCTGCCTCGGTCGCCAGCGCAAGCAGCCCGGCGGCATCACGCAGAGGTGTGCCATAATCGGCGCGCCAGAGCGTTTCGTCCTGCGCAGGGCGGTTCGCCACCATGCGCGCGGCGCGGGCAAACATGGTGTCGGCGCGGGTCTGGTCGCCATAGGCCGCCAGCGCCGCCCCCAGTTGTGCCGCCGCCAGCGGGGTCGAAAACGCCTGGCCCTTGACGTCGGCATAATAGCGCAGATCCCCCATTGCCGCCGCACCTTCGCGCGCCAGCACCATCAGGGCATAGGCGATATCCTCGCCCCCCTGATCGAAATCGGGGGCATAGCTGATGCGGTTGCGCAGGTTGTCCATCGCCTGAGCAAAGGCGCGGTCGGGAACAGCATGGCCCTGCGCGCGGGCGCGGGACAGGAAGTCGCCCACATAGGCATCAAGCCAGAAATCGCCGCTTTCGGCGCGCCAAAGGCCAAAGGAGCCGTTTCCGGCCTGCCGGGTCAGGACGCTGCGGATCGCGGCGTTGATCCTGTCGGATACCGCAGTTCGGTTTCCCAGCCCCGTGGCCTGCGCCACCGAAGACAGGTAGAGCAGCGGCAGGGCCAGGCTGGTCACCTGTTCGGTGCAGCCATAGGGATAGCGGTCGAGCGTGTCCAAAAGGCCCGGCGCGTCGAACCGCGCCAGTGGCCCGGCAGACAGGACAGCCTTGCCGGAGCCGGGGTGCAGCCCGGCAAAGACATCGGCCGAGAACAGGAAGCTGTCACCCGCGCCCAGCGCGAAGCGGCGCGTCTGGGCCACGACCGGATCGTTGGCACGTACTGGCAGGGTCAGTGATTGGGTCAGAGCGCGGCCATCGGGTGTTGTGACGGTCACGTCGATCGCCGGATCGCCCAGCGCGGTAGCGCGCACGGGGATCTCGAACACCGCATTGGCCCCTTCCTCCAACGTGAAACCGGCGGGCGTGTCTCCCAGATCCAGCGCCGCTGAGGCGGCAAGGGTCAGGCCCATATCCCCGGCGGGACCATCGGCATGGACAATCTCCAACAGCAGTCGGCTGGTGTCACCGGGAGCCAGGTATCGCGGCAGGCTGGCGGTCACGACCACGGGGTCGCGCACGGTCATCTCGGCCTCGGCCTGTCCCACCGCGCGGGCAGACCAGGCGACCGCCATCAACCGTACCGTGCCGTTGAAGGCGGGCAGAGGCAGGTCAATCACGGCCTCGCCGTTGGTGTCCACTTTCACCGGGCCGGAGAACACCGCCATCAGATCCTGCGTCGGTGGCGGTGATTGCATGCGCAGGCCCGCATCGCTGTCACCTCCAGAACGCACGGTGCCCATCGCGCCGTTCATGCCATCGATCAGACGGCCATAGACGTCGCGCAGTTCGACCCCAAGACGGCGCTGGCCGAAATAGTATCCCGTTGGATCGGGGCTGTCGAAGCCCGTGAGGTTCAGGATGCCCACATCCACAGCCGCCAGCGTCAGCCAGGCCTGTTCTCCTTCGGCAACGCCGTCAACCTTGATGCGGGCCTGTTGGGTCTGGCGCGGTTCGGCCACCGGAGGAACCTCGATCGACACCGCAAGTTCGCGCCCCGGCGCCGCGACGGCAGCATGGGCCACGCCCAGCGCACGGGCCGGGTTCTGACCGGAAGTGACATCCATCGGGCGGATCACGGTCGCGGTTACATAAGCGCCCGCGCCCCAAGCCTCGGTCACCGGCAGGGGAATGACGCTTGCGCCCTGGGGCACGTCGATGGACTGACGCGAGATCACCCGGTTCGACAGGACCGCGATCTGCGCGATACCCGCTGCGCGCGGCACAATCCGCAGTTGCGCGGTGTCGCCGGGGCGATAGCTGTCACGGTCGAGCGACATTTCCAGCCGGTCGGGCGTGGCGGTGGCATCAGCGGCCTGATACCAGCCTGCGTGGAAATCCACGGCAGCGGCGGCATAGTCGCCGTCCAGCCGTTCGATCACCAGCTCATACCGGCCCCAATCGACCGGCTGGCTGAGCGGCAGGGGATCGGTGCCCAGGTCGGCCTCGCCCGTGGCGATGCGGGTGCGGCGCGTGGTGGGTTCCCAGTTCCAGTTGCCGTAGAGCTGATACCATTGATAACGCGTCTCGACGCGGTTCAGTGTCCAGCGCACGCGCATGTTGGCAAGCGTCAGATCGGGCGACAGGGCGACGATCTGAAACGCGGCCTCGGCCCCTTCGGCCACCACGTCGTCGAACATCGGCTTGATGCCGATCACCGGGGTTTGCGGCAGAATGGGCGCAGTCAGGCGGCGTTCGACCGGTCGGCCCGAGCCGTCGGCCAGACGGGCGATCACCGTCGCCTCAAGTGGCTTGCCCGGCAAATCTACCGAAGGAATTTCGACCGCCACGGTCGCCTGACCCAGAGCATCGGTGCGCGCACCGCCGAAATGGCTGGATGGGGAAGGATTCGGAGCGTCATAGCGGCCAAAACGATAGCCTTCGTACCCAGCCACGGTTTCGGCAGCGCGCAGAACCACCTGCCCGTCGATGGTCAGGTCGGAACCCGGCGCGCCAAAAAGATATCGTGCCTCGATTTGCAGCGGCGGGCTGTCACCGGGGCGCAGGGGCGTGTTGGGCAGGGCCAAGTCGAAGTCGATGCGCTCGGGCAGGAAATCCTCGACCAGCACGGTCTGGCTGGCCAGTGCGGGGCCTTGCGGATCGGTCCTGAGTTCGATCCGCCAGGTGCCGCGCGGGGCGTCGCCCGCCACGGGCATGACAAAGACGTGGCCGCCTGCCTTGCCGCCGTCCGAGACCGCGCGGCGGTATTCGACACCGTCGGGTCGGCTGAGGATGGCGGTCAGCGGCAGTCCTTCGACCGCCTGCGCCCGATCATCGCGGGTCAGGGCGGTCAGATGAATGGTCTCGCCCGCGCGATATACGCCGCGATCGGTTGTCAGGAACACGTCGACCGGCCCGGCGGGCGGGCGCCCCTCGACCCCGCGATCGGACAGGTCGAAGGCGGGATCGGTGAGCGGCAGGAAGGAGAAATCGCTGCCACTTTCTGCGAGGATCAACGCCGGGGCTGCCGCCCCGCGCCCGCGCGTGAGACCGGGATCGAACCGGGCATAGCCGTCGGCATCGGTTGTGGCCTTTGCAATCACGGCATTGGCCTGAGAGATCAGCGAGACTTCGACGCCCGCGCGCGAAGTGGCGTCACCGAGGCTCCGGACAGCTACATGCAACCCGTCGGTGCCCGACATCGAGCCGAGGCCCAGATCGGACAGAACGAACCACTGGGTCGCGCCGGGGTCGTCATAGGGATCGGCACCCGGTACCCGCGCAGTCAGCGCATAGATGCCTGCCGGCTGCTGCGCGATTGCGGCCCCCATCGGCAGACGAGAGGTCATGTCGCGGTTGAGCTCGGATTGCACCTCGGCGGTGCCGGTCCAGACCTCCTGAGCAATCTCTGACGAAAACTGCTGATCCTGCCAGTGACTGAGCGGGCGGCCAAAGAAGCCGTCCTGTACCGCGCGCAGCAGGTTTCGGTCGCTGATCCGGCGAAGTTTCAGATCAAGCCGGTTCAGGTTGACGGTCTCGACCGGCAGCGCCGCATCGGCCGCCTTGGGCAGAACGTAGCTGCGGCCGGGAAAGCGGACCGATGGCGCGCGGTCGCGGACATAGTGTGTCAGCTCGACATCCTTGATCAGCGCCTCGCCCGAGGCGGCGGGCAGACCCTGCCGGATGACGAGGCGGTAACGCTTGCCATGCTCGACCCCATCCACGCAAAGCTGGCGGTCGTCGGCCTGTACCACGAGCTGAGGTTCGGGCAATTGCACGAATGGTTCGTAGTCGACACCGGCCTGCACCAGCGGTTCGGAAAACTCTGCGCAGATGCGTGGCTGGGCAGCATCGCTTTCAACGGTGGTATCCGTTATGCGAAAGCCGTATTTCGCCACCGCCGCTTCGAGGGCGGCCAGGATGTCAGCGCGCGGCTGCAGGTCCGAGGCCAGCCGCAGCGCCGAGACCATGTCGCGGCCCCGATCGCTGCGTTCCAGCGCGTCGCCCATCACCGACAGGGCGGTCGCCTGTGCAGCGGGGGCGTCCGCGCGCAGATAGGCATTTACCGCTGCGTTCAGTGCCCGCATGGAGTAATCGCGCTGGCGTTGCCGGTCGTCGCCCGGGATATCCAGCAACAGGCGCGCGTAGTCGGCCCACAGATCGCCCCGGTCAGTAAGCGATACCGCGATACCGGTCCAGCGCATCGCCAGTTGCGGCGTGTCGGCGGCGTGGGCCGCCGCCAGAACCGATGCCGGATCGAACCCGCCGCCGGGATGGCGCAGGCCAAGATCGCGGGCCTGGTTGCGCGCGCGCGCCAGATCCTCATCGCTCAGGAACGGCAGTTCCGCGGAGCGAACGCGGGACAGTGCGAGCGCCTCGTCGCCTGTCGCAATCTTTTGCGCCGATAGCGCGCCCTCGTAGATGTCCTGCCGCGATACGCCGGATTTCGGGAAACACGCGTTTGAACGGGTGTTGTAGGTGAAGGCGGCACATCGGCTGTTGGCGGAACAGGCCCGCACACAGGATTGCAGGTCGGTGTCGAACAGGGGGTCCAGATCCGAGCCATAAAAATCGGCGTCACGGGTGACGACAAAGCGGAAATCAGCGGTGCCGGATTGGGCATGCAGGTCGTTCGCTCCGGAAAAGATCAGCAAAATCAAGGAAATTGAGAAAAATGCAAAGCGGCGCATGGCGACCTCCTGTTTGGTCTCAAGGTGACACGGGCGGCCGTGCCTTTGCAACGCCAGAGACGCGGCCAAGACAGGTTTAAACAGTTTTTCACCTAATCACCCGATGCTGCGCCGAGACTGTCAGGGAAACCGAAGAATGAGCCTTGCCGACAAACTGGCCCGGGAACGGCGCGCGCGACTGGCGGCCGAGCGGCGGCTGGACCTCAAACAGGCGGAATTGTCTGCTGCAAACCGCAAGCTTGGCCAGCATGCGATGGCCTTGACGAAAGAGATTGGCGAGACCCGCGCCGAAGTCGCCACCGTGCGGGATGAAAATGAAAAGGTGAAATCAGATCTCACGGTGGCAAATGCCAAGATCGAAGTGGCCGAACGCCGGTTATGGCATTCGATCCAGACCATTCAGGACGGGTTCGCCTATTATGACGCCGATCACAGGATGATCGGTGCGAACACCGCCTATCTGAGTGTTTTCGATGGTCTGGACGAGGTTGCACCCGGCATATCCTATATGCGCCTGCTTGAGATCCTGACAGATGAGGGCCTGATCGATCTGGGCGAACAGTCCGCATCCGAGTGGCGCGACATGATGCGCAACCGCTGGCTGTCGGACATTCCCGAACCGATCGTGATCCAGCTCTGGAACCGGCAATATGTCAAGCTCATCGACCAACGAGGCCATGGCGGCGATATGGTCAGCCTGGCGCTCAACATCACCGCGACTGTCCGTTACGAGGCTGAGTTGCGCGCCGCCCGCGAAAAAGCCGAAGCGGCGAACCGGGCGAAATCGGCCTTTTTGGCCAATATGAGTCACGAAATCCGAACGCCGATGAACGGCATCGTCGGCATGTCGGAACTGCTGACCGATACCGTGCTGGACGAAGAACAGCAAACTTATGTCGACACCATCCGCAGTTCGGGTGAGGCATTGCTGGTCATCATCAATGACGTGCTGGATTATTCCAAGATCGAGGCTGACAGGCTGGTGCTTTACCCCGAAAGCTTTGATCTGGAACGGTGCATCCACGAGATTGCCATGCTGATGCAACCGACGGTTAGGGAAAAGGGATTGTCGCTGCTGGTGGATTACGACCTGTTCCTGCCGACGCTGTTTGTCGGCGATCCGGGCCGGGTGCGGCAGGTATTGACAAATCTGTTGGGGAACGCGGTGAAATTCACCGCCAAGGGGCATGTGCTGATCCGGGTAACCGGCGTTCCGGATGCCGAAAATGGGACATGCAGCATTCATATGGCGATCGAGGATACCGGCATCGGTATCGCCAGATCGAAAATCGACCACATCTTCGGCGAGTTCAATCAGGTCGAGGATGAGCGGAACCGCGCCTTTGAGGGCACCGGGTTGGGCCTGGCCATTTCGCAACGGCTGGTCGAGATCATGGGCGGCAGGATCTGGGTGGAAAGCGAAGAGGGGCAAGGCACCTGTTTCGGATTCCGGATCACCCTGCCGACAGCCGAAGGGCCACAGCCCGTTCCCCCCAGCCTGACGGAACGTCTGCATCATGTCATGGTGGTGGATGATCTGGCGGTCAACCGGGCGATTCTGGAAAAACAGCTTGACCGCCTGGGGGCAAGGGTGACGTCGTGCCGGTCGGGGGCCGAGGCGTTACAACGACTGGATGAGAGCGTCGATTTGATTCTCAGCGATCATCACATGCCCGATCTGGAAGGGCTGGAGATGGCGCGCCTGATGCGCGAGCGGGGATGGGATGACGTGCCGATCGTCATCGTGACCGCGAATCCCGGTGCGATCCACGGCGATGCAAACCGGCATCTGGTTCAGGGCGTCATGCAGAAACCGGTGCCGCGGGCGGAACTGTTCTCGCGTCTCGAAGCGTTGGGAGCAGTGGTCTTTGATCGGATTCCCGCGCTGGACGACCGGGAGGAAACGGCCGATACACATGAGCCGGCCATTCCCTCGGGGCAGCTCCGGACGATGCGGGTTCTGGCGGCCGAGGACAACCGGACCAACCAGCTGGTCCTGAGCAAGATGGTCAAGGATCTGGATATCGAACTGCGGTTCGCAGGCAATGGTATCGAGGCGGTGGAAGCATTTTCGGCGTTTGCGCCCGACCTGATCTTCATGGATATCTCGATGCCCAAGATGGATGGTAAACAGGCCGCCGGCGAAATCCGCCGTATCGAGGCAGACAGCGGGCGGCGCGTGCCCATCGTCGCCCTGACCGCGCATGCCATGGCCGGGGATGCCGAGGGGATATTGGCGGCAGGTCTGGATCATTATCTGACCAAGCCGCTGCAAAAGGCCCTGATCCATGAAATGATCATCGAGCATCAACCGTCGGACGCGCGCCCGGTGGTCCCGTCCAGGCCTGAATTGCCTTGTGCGCCCATCTGACCCGACATAGCTTTGAGCCATGATCGAAGACCGTGGATTCCGGCCCCGAGCCTTGGGCGAAATTGCCATCCGCTGCGCCGATATGGCGGCGATGATTGCATTCTATGAGACCGTCATCGGGCTGGAACGGGTGCGGGGGGATCGCGACAGCCCCATCGTTTTTTTCAAGATCGCCGAAGGGTTCGGCGGGCATACCAGCGTGCTGGCCCTGTTCCATCACGACACCGCGCCTCGCCCCGGCGATGCGGGCGGGCCGGTGACGGGCGGCAACTCGGCGCTGCATCACATCGCCCTGTCGCTGCCGTTTGACGAGCAGGAGGCCGTGATGCGCTGGTATGACCGGATCGGCCAGTCCTATCGGGTGGAACAGTTCGGCTGGATCGGCTGGCGCGGCATTTTCACCGCAGACCCCGAAGGCAATACGGTGGAGCTGGTGGCCTTTGATCCGTCGATGCTGGACGGTCAGGCCTGATAGGGGCGGACAAAGACCGGCTTGTCAGGTTCGGACAGATCGGGGCGATGGGCATATCCGCCGGTGTTGAAATCGGTCAGCGAGGCCGGATCGGTCAACCGGTGCTGGATCACGTATCGCGCCATCGCGCCACGCGCCTTCTTGGCGAAGAAACTGACGATCTTTGGCGCACCGCCCTTGTCCTCCATGAAGACGGGCGTCACGACGCGAAGTTTCAGCGCCTTTTGGTCGACTGCGCCGAAATATTCCTGACTGGCGCAGTTGACCAGAATTTCGGAACCGATCTGTTCAGCCTGATGGTTGAGCGCCTTGCTGAGCTGATCGCGCCAATACTCATAGAGGTTTTTGCCGCGCCGGGTTTTCAGCTTGCTGCCCATCTCGAGCCGATAGGCCTGCATCGCGTCGAGCGGACGCAGCACGCCATAAAGCCCCGACAGGATGCGCAGGTGATCCTGCGCCCATGCCATTTCGTCGGCATCCAGCGAGGTGGCCTCGAGCCCCTGATAGGTATCGCCAGCAAATGCAAGGGCTGCAGGGCGGGTCGCGTTACGATCCGGCGTATCGGCGAAGACCTGAAAGCGGTCGCGGTTCAGACGGGCCAGATCGTCGCTGAGACTCATCAGTTTCTTCAGGTCACCCAGCGTCAGGTTACGGGCACTTTTCGCCAGCCTGATCGCATCCTCCTGAAAGGCGGGTTCGGTCGCCTCGACATCCCGCTCCGCCCAGTCCAGCCGCTTGGCCGGAGAGATCACTACCAGCATATCCGCCCCCAAAATCCCTTGCCGTTCCGCCGTATCTAGCCCGCCGCCCCCAGGACGTCCAGAAAGGCCGGGCCGAAACGTTCCGCGCGGCGTTCGCCCAGCACCTGTTCCAGACCGCGCACATCGCCGGGGCGCAGTTGCGCCACCTTGGCCAGCTGTGAGGCCGAACAGGTCAGCGGCTTGTCGATCCCGTCGGGACCACGCGCCAGTTCCGATTGCACTTCGAGCAGGCGGTCATAGACGCCTGCGGTCTCGCGACCGGCCAGTTTGCGCCGCGCCGGATGCAGCGCCGCCGCCTCGCCCGAGATCACTTGGAGGAAGGTCGCGCCATAGCGCTCCAGTTTTTTCGCGCCGACACCGCCGACACGGGCCATGTCATCGAGCGACCTGGGCCGTTTTTCAGCCATTTCGATCAGGGTCCGGTCGGGGAAAATGACGTAGGCAGGCACGCGCGCGGCCTCGGCCAGTGCACGGCGTTTGGCCTTGAGCGCCGACAGAAGCGGCGCGTCCTCTTCGCTCACCATGGTCTTGACGGCGGGTCGGCGGACGGCCTTGTTGATCGTATCCTTGCGCAGGCGGATCGTCGCCTCGGCCTTGAGGATCGGTTTGGCAGCCTCGGTCATGCGCAACGCGCCGTGGCGTTCGGGATCGGGGCGGATCAGGTCGTGCCCCATCATCTGCCGGAAAATCGCCTGCCACTGGGGCCGTGACCATGCCTTGCCGACACCAAAGGTGGGCAGGTCGTCATGGCGGCGGGCGCGCACCTTGTCGGTGTCGTTGCCGGTCAGGATGTCGATCAGGTGGCCCGCGCCAAACCATTCTTCGGTGCGCAGAATGGCCGACAGGGCCATGCGCACAGGGGTGGTGCCGTCGAACACATCTGCCGGGCTGTCGCAGAGGTCGCATTTGCCGCAGGGCTCGGCCTGTTCCCCGAAATATCCCAACAGGGTCTGGCGACGGCAATCCAGCGCTTCGGCCAGCCCCAAAAGCGCGTTGAGCCGCGCGTGGTCAGCGGCGCGACGTTCGGGTGGGGCCAGCCCCTCGTCGATCTGGGACCGACGCAGGCGAATGTCGTCGGGGCCGAACAGGGTCAGGGTCTCGGCGGGCGCTCCGTCGCGACCGGCGCGCCCGATTTCCTGATAGTAGGCCTCGATGGACTTCGGCAGATCGGCATGGGCAACCCAACGGATGTCGGGCTTGTCGATGCCCATTCCGAAGGCGACGGTGGCGACGACGATCAGCCCGTCCTCGCGCGCGAAGCGGGTTTCGACAATGCGGCGATCCTCGGCCTCCATGCCGCCGTGATAGTGACAGGCGTTGTGGCCATCCTCGCGCAGGGCCTGGGCCAGCACTTCGGTCTTGTTGCGGGTGCCGCAATAGACGATGCCGGACTGACCCTTGCGGGCATCGGCAAAGTCGAGAACCTGCTTGCGCGGGCCGTCCTTGGCGGCAAAGGCCAGGTGGATGTTGGGCCGGTCGAAACCGCGAAGAAACGTGCGCGGGACCTGACCGTCGAACAGCTTTTCGACGATCTCGTCACGGGTTTCGGCGTCTGCCGTGGCGGTGAAGGCCGCGAGCGGGACGTTCAACGCGCGCCTGAGCTCTCCGATCCGCAGGTAGTCGGGGCGGAAATCGTGTCCCCATTGGCTGACACAATGGGCCTCGTCCACGGCAATCAGGGTGACGTTGATCCGACGCAGCATGCCCAACGCGGACCCGGCAGCGAGGCGTTCGGGCGCCATGTAGAGGAGTTTCAGGCGCCCGGCCTGAAGTGCCTCCCAAACAGCATCGGTTTCCTCGACCGTGTTGCCCGAGGTGAGCGCACCGGCTTCGACCCCGGCCTCCTGCAAGGCACGGACCTGGTCGCGCATGAGCGCGATTAGCGGCGAGATGACAACCGTCACCCCGTCGCGCAACAGCGCCGGAAGCTGGAAACAGAGCGACTTGCCACCGCCGGTCGGCATGATGGCCAGCACGTTTTCGCCCGCCGTCACAGCATCGACGATCTCTGCCTGTCCGGTGCGGAAGTCGTCGAATCCGAAGACATCTCGCAGCAATGGCGCGGCGTCCAGCATGTTCGGGTGGCCCTGTTCACAACTTTTGGTGTCTGCTCTTGATGGGCAGTTTCACACACTAAGATTCGGTGAACAAGTGCGCAAAAGAGGTCAGTAGAAATAGACTGCGTTGTTCACCAGAACGATCCGCAACGCATAAACGCCGATCAGCACCACCAGCGGCGCAAGGTCGATGCCGCCCATCGGTGGCAGGATGCGGCGGACGGGGCCATAGATCGGTTCGAGAATGCGGTTCAGCCCATACCAGATCTGCGCCACGAATTGCTGATGCAGGTTCAGAACCTGGAAATTGATCAGCCAGCTCATGATCACATGCGCCAGGATGAAGAACCAGACAACGTCCAGGATCAGCAGCAGGATTTGGATCAGCGACAGCATGGGCACTCCGTTTTCAGACTAGCCGAGACCTAAGCAGCCTCGACCAAAAGAGCAACCCTGCACGTGATCGTCACTGCGTCAGGCGCAGTTTCTGGATCGAGGAAGCGATGGACACAAATGCCTTTTCGATGTCCAGTCCACTCACATCATAGACGTGACTGTCGGAGCTGGCGCAGTTTTCGATAACTCTAAGACCCTCGGTTGGCGCTTCGAATGCGATGCCGTAGACGATGATGCCCTCTCGTTTCGCGATCCGGCAGATGTTCTTGGTGCGCTGATCCTTGGCGGTCGCGTTAATCCTGGAAAAAGCGGCTTCAAACCACCTGCCGGCGTAACCGTTGTTTATCGGATAGTAGTTGTACAATGCGTTCCAATAAATGGACGCACGATTGAACAATTCCTGATAGGTCAGCCGGACGGCATCACCCGGCTCGTTGTCACCGTAAGGATGGTCAGACGTGTCGGGCGTGGTTCGGAAATTGTTTTTGTCCGGCCAGTAATACTGGTGATTGTTTCCTTGTGAGAAAAACACCGAATACTGATCTTCCTCGGCGTTGTACCAAACGTCAGACAAACCCGACCTTAGCGATGGATTGAGAAGCGGCTGGTCGGTGTTTTTACCATCGGTCATGACGATTACGATCTTGATCACGTCCTTGTCGTAATCAATTGGCCGGCTGGCAAACTCTGCCGGGACGACGCCATCGGCGCTGAGGTCGCCCACGATATCGCGCATGCTGGGGTCCAAAAGTGCGACCCCCCATTTCATGCCGATTTCGATGGACGTGTTGCCCTTGGCGGTCAACTTGTCGATCTGCTCTTTCAGTTTAGTCGCGCTATTGGAAAATGCCGTAATCTCGCTCCCGTCACGGATAGGACAAACCGGGCTCGTTATCGGATCTTCGCTATCGGTAAACGGATCGAAATGCGCGGTTCTTTCAAGCCGATCGTTGCGGTGCAGGTCGGTGTCGCTGAACTGTTCCGGAATAAAATTCACACAATGGGAATAGTCGTGTTCCTGCGTAACATTGGTGAACTTGTCCAGCAACGTCTCGCCCGCATTGACCTGTGTAGCGTAGGGCACGATCGAGATCGAGGTTTCATCACTTTCGGATTTTTCCAGCAAAAGTTCGACAAACTCTTTTGCCGCGCCCTGCAACAGCGCGATCTTGGTGCTGCCATCCCGGCTGGCTTCCCCCATCGACCCCGAAATATCCAGCACCAGCGAAATCTCGACAGCGCCGATCGATTCTTCGGCGATGCTGCCCGCAACCGCACTCAGGCTGTCCACGCCGGACATATGCATGAAATGCGTGGGCACGACGGTTTCCGCGGTGGCCGTGATCTTGCGGAAGCCAAGGCCCTCGTCCACCTTGACCGCCTTAAGCCGATCTTCCAGCCCCGCCTTCTTCAGGTAGTCCCTGACAACAGCTTCGGGATCGAGTGTCTGGTCGAGGTCCGCGGCACCCAATGTCGCGCGGTCGAGAGTGGATTGCAGCAGGACCCGTTCCCGTTCGTACCGCATCAGGTCAACCCCAAGCCCGACGGTGATCAGGATGATCAGAAACAAAAACAAACCAAGGATCGTCATGGACCCGCGTTCGTTCTTGCAGAATTGCCAAGCCGCAAGGGCAATTGTTTTTGGTGATCTGCCGCAGCAGTCGCGCAACTTATTTGGGAACAACGTCATGAGGCAATCCTCACTGGGCGGATAAGGGTTGGGGCTTAAAGTGTGTGTCGGGCCTAGTACCCGACTGTGGCGGTAATTTGGCGGAACTGTCGTAAATCCCATCACTTTTTTCGTAACGCAGGGTAATTTCGGAACAATGTGAAAAACTAATGGAAACAGTTTCCAAATTAGGATCAACGATTCGCGAAGATGCGGAACGCCCGGAAAGGCTTGCCTCATCCTGTGTACTGCCCGCATAAGGAGAACAAAAGGCAGGAGGGGCAGGAATGGCAGCGGTATCCAGGCGCAGGCGCATTTGGGGGTGGTGGTTTTTCGATTGGGCCAGCCAGCCCTATCACACGTTGCTGGTCACGTTTGTGTTCGGCCCTTATTTCGCGGGCGTGGCCGCCGAGTATTTCGCGAGCACCGGGCTGGACGCGCAAAGCGCGGCGGCGCAGGCGCAAAGCGTCTGGGCAAGGTGCCTGACCATAACCGGCCTGATCATCGCATTTGGCGCACCACTGCTGGGGGCACTTGCCGACGTGTCCGGGCGGCGCATTCCGTATATCTTTGCCTTTTCGGTGATGTATGCGGCGGGATCGGCGGCGCTGTGGTACACGATGCCCGACGGGTCGAACATGTGGTTGATCCTATCGGCCTTTGGACTGGGCTTTGTGGGCGCGGAATATGCGCTGATCTTCATCAACTCCCAACTTCCCGATCTGGGAAACGAACACGAGGTGGGCGAAATCTCGGGATCGGGGTTCGCGTTCGGTTATTTCGGAGGGTTGTTGTCGCTGGCGATCATGCTGGCCCTGTTTGTCGAGCAGCCAAACGGCAAGACGCTGATCGGAATGGACCCAATGTTCGGGCTGGATGCGGGTCAGCGCGAGGGAACGCGCTTTGTCGGCCCATTCACCGCCGGGTGGTTCATTCTGTTCATGGTGCCGTATTTCCTGTGGGTCCGGGATGAGGACCGTGGCGACCGCAAGGGCAGCGTCGGTGAGGCGCTGCGTTTGCTGGGAAAATCGGTGTCGAACCTGCGCCATCGCGGCAGCCTGTCGGCATATCTGGGATCGTCGATGTTCTATCGCGATGCGCTGAACGGGCTATACAGTTTCGGCGGCGTCTATGCGCGACTGGTTCTGGAATGGGACCTGATCAGGATCGGTGTTTTCGGCATCGTCAGCGTGCTCGCCTCGGCGGTCTTTGCCTGGATCGGCGGCAAGCTGGACCGCAGGTTCGGCCCCAAACCGGTTATTCTGGTAACAATATGGGTTCTGATCCTCGTGTGCGTCACCATCGTGTCGATGGACAGAACTCAGATCTACGGCATCGCCCTGCCCGAGGGATCGGGCTTGCCGGACATGGTGTTTTTCGGCTGCGGTATCCTGATCGGGGGCATGGGGGGCATCCTGCAATCTGCCAGCCGGTCGATGATGGTGCGCCACACCGACCCGAAGGCACCTGTCGAAAGCTTTGGCCTTTACGGCCTGTCGGGCCGCGCCACCGCCTTTGCCGCGCCGCTTTTGATCGACCTAGCAACAATCGGCACGGGCAGCGCGCGTTTGGGGGTTTCCCCGATCGTGGCGTTGTTTATTCTGGGGCTGTTCCTGATGCGTTGGGTCAGACCGGAAGGGGACCAGAAACAATGATTTTTTTACGTCTTTTGACAGTTATCGGAATTTCGATTCTGGCCTGTTCGGCCAATGCCGCACCGTTAGCCAAGGAATTGTTCGGGGCAAAACAGCAGGCCTCCCGGCAGAAACCTGCCGCCTATGGCAGCTATGCCAAAGGATGCGCGGCGGGGTCGGTACAACTGCCTGAAACCGGCCCGACATGGCAGGCGATGCGGTTGTCGCGCAATCGCAACTGGGGACACCCGGAAACCATCGACTTTGTTCAGGACCTCAGCCAGTTTGCCGCCAGGCAGCGCGGCTGGGGCGGGCTGTATATCGGCGATATCAGTCAGCCGCGCGGCGGGCCGATGCTGTCGGGCCATCGCAGTCACCAGATCGGGCTGGACATTGATATCTGGATGCTGCCGGCCAACAATCTGCGCCTGACCCGGCAGGCGCGCGAGAAGATCTCGTCCATCTCGCTGCGCCGGGCGAACGGGGCTTATGTCAACAGCAACTGGACAGCCAACCATCACGCGATCATTCGCGAGGCGGCCAAGGACAAGCGAGTGGCGCGAATTTTCGTCTTTCCCGGCGCCAAGGTTCAGATGTGCAATGACGAAAAGGGTAATCGCGCCTATTTGCGCAAGATCCGCCCTTGGTGGGGCCATCATTACCATTTTCACGTCAGGCTGAACTGTCCGCGCGGGGCAAAGGGATGCGCCAATCAAAACCCGCCGCCCAAAGGGGACGGCTGTGCAGAAGCGCAACAATGGGTCAACAATATCCTGAATCCGCCACCGCCCGATCCGAACGCGCCGCCTCCAAAGAAACGCCGTGAATACGTGCTGGCTGATCTGCCGAACCAATGCGCCGCTGTCTTGCAATCGGATTGATATCCGCCCTGTGCGTCGCGGGTTCGGTTCAGGCTGTGGACATCAAGCAGTCCACATATCTGAGCAGTTTTACCTGGCGGCACAAGGCGATCTGGTTTGGAGGGTTCTCTGCCCTGGAATTGTCCGACAACGGATCCGACATGACGGTTCTGAGCGACCGAACATCCATTTTGACCGCCCGGATTCTTCGCGACGGCGATGCGATAACAGGAGTGGACATCGGGCCGCGTTTTCAGGTGCGCTCCAGCCAGAACCGGGTTCTGCCCGGGTGGGTCGGGGATTCCGAAGGGCTGGCCATCGACCGCGATGGGACGATCTATATCTCCTTTGAGGGTGTGCATCGCGTCGCGCGTTACGAAACGCTGGACGGACGTTCGAACGTTCTGCCGCGTCCCGAAGCCTTTACCAAGCTGGCGCGGAACGGTTCGTTCGAAGCGCTCGCAATCGACGCGCAGGGGCGGGTTTACACGATGCCGGAAAGCAGCCGCACCACCGATGGGTCAATCCCGGTTTACAGGTGGGATGGTAAACGGTGGTCGACACCGTTCACGCTGAGCCAGATCGGGGGGTTTCTTCCGGTCGGCGCGGATTTCGGACCGGACGGAAAGCTATACGTGCTTGAACGGGATGCATCGCTGATTGGTTTCCGTTCGCAGATACGCCGCTGGAGCATTGACGACACCGGCGTGAGTGGAGAAGAAATCCTGTTGAAAACCGGTGTCGGCACCCACGACAATCTGGAAGGCTTGTCCGTATGGCGTGACCGACTGGGCCGTCTGCGCGCCACAATGGTGTCGGACGACAATTTCCTTGGCCTGCAACGTACGGAGTTGGTGGAGTACATTCTGCCCGACTGACTTGCCTTCGCGACCGTTTTCCAATAGACGACCGCCTTGCCCGCGAAGCAGCGGGCCAAGTTGCCGCTACCTTGCCAAAACGGGTCCCGTATCATGAAACGCGCACATCTTCCCGGCATTCTTGCCATGGCCACCATTGTGGTGGCGTCGAACGTTCTGGTCCAGTTCCTGATCCTCGACGGGCTTCTGACCTGGGGCGCGTTCACCTATCCGGTCGCATTTCTGGTCACCGACGTGATGAATCGCGTCTATGGCGCGGCGGCGGCGCGGCGGGTGGTCTTTGCGGGCTTTCTGACCGGAATCGTCTGTTCGCTGATCGGTAGCCAGATCATGCTGCAGGGCGACGGATTCACCTATGCTGCCGTGCCATTGCGGATCGCCGTCGCCTCGGGCACCGCGTTTCTGATCGCGCAGCTGACGGATGTTGTGGTGTTCAACCGATTTCGCGGCGGGTATTGGTGGCGCGCGCCGTTGGTGTCGACGCTGATCGGCTCGGCGCTGGATACGGTGCTGTTTTTTACCATCGCCTTTTCCGCCTCGATCACGGTCTTTGGCGCCAACGCGGATGCAGCCATCAATTGGGCATGGGAGCCGGTTCCTTTCATGCTGAACGGCCCCGAAGCACCGCTGTGGGTAACGCTGGCTTTTGCCGACTGGCTGGTCAAGCTGGCGCTGGCGTTGATCGCGCTGGTTCCGTTCAGGGTGATCGTGGCGCGACTGACCGCACGGCCTGTGTAAAAAAACGCTTTGAGATTGGCACAACTTGTGGCACGCTTCTTTTCAACCGCAACAGATAGAAAAGGAGGTGATCCAGTGTCGAGAAAGAGATTGGAGAGAGGTGTCGGAACAACCGGGGGGATCGCCTGTTAAGGCAGCCCTTGGCGGAGCGCTCGCTCCGGCTGGTCGAATGATCTAACCGACCCGACCTCCTGAACTTTCGAAGGGCCGTCCCGCCGGGGCGGCCCTTTCTGTTTCTGCATGCGGCCTGTAAGGTCCGGCCCATGTTACGCGTCGCTGACGATATCGCCTTGCAGGACTGGGAACTGACCGAGAGCTTTATGCGCGCCTCGGGTCCCGGCGGGCAGAATGTGAACAAGGTTGCGACGGCGGTCGAGCTGCGATTCGAGGCCGAGCGTTCGCCATCCCTGCCGGGGCCGGTCAAGGCCCGCCTGAAACGGCTGGCCGGGCGGCGCTGGACCAAGGACGGGGCAATCGTGATCCAGTGCGACGAGACCCGGTCGCAGGCGCGAAATCGCGAGATTGCCCGCGAGCGCCTGGTCGAACTGATCGGGCGGGCGCTGGTTACGCCAAAGCGGCGCGTCGCAACCAAACCGACCTATGGATCGGTGAAACGCCGCCTGACCGCCAAGAAGGCACGCGGCGAGGTCAAGGCGCTGCGCGGCAAGGTGTCCGACGAATAATCTGGCATCTTTCGGGCGTGTTGGTACTCTTTCCTCAAACGACAGGAAGGGAGGCACAAGGTCATGAGGCTGGAGGGAAAAACCGCAATCGTCACCGGCGGTGCATCGGGGTTCGGAGCGGGAATCGCCGCCAAGTTCATCGCCGAAGGCGCACGGGTCATGGTGGCCGACATTCATCATGAGGCGGCCCGAACCATGGCCGAAAACCTTGGCCCCAACGCAACCGCTGTGCATGTCGATGTGGCCGATGGTGCGTCGGTGCAGGATATGGCCGATGCGGCGCTGCGCTGGTTCGGGCATCTGGATATCCTGGTCAACAACGCCGGGGTTACCCATCTGCCCGCCTTGCTGGAGGACGTCAGCGAGCAGGATTTCGACCGCGTGTTCAACGTGAACATGAAGTCGGTCTATCTGACAGCCCGTGCGCTGGTGCCTCATATGAAAACCCAGGGCTCGGGCGCCATCCTCAACGTGGCATCGACCGCAGGGCTGTCGCCGCGGCCAAAGCTGAACTGGTACAATGCTTCCAAGGGCTGGATGATCACCGCGACCAAGACCATGGCGGTGGAACTGGCCCCGTCAGGCGTGCGGGTCAACGCGATCTGCCCGGTGGCCGGGGAAACGCCTTTGCTGAAATCCTTTCTGGGCGAAGACACGCCCGAAATGCGCGCAAAGTTCCTGGCGACCATTCCGCTGGGCCGGTTTTCCACCCCCGAGGATATGGGCAATGCGGCCTGTTTTCTATGTTCGGACGAGGCTGGCATGGTCACCGGCGTCGCGATGGAGGTTGATGGCGGGCGGTGTATCTGAATGCCTGTCTCCGAACCCGGCAAACCAGAGCCCGTTATGACACCCGGCCCCCGCAACCTCATCACCGATGTTCCCGGCCTCAGGGTTGGAAACGCGCAGGATCATGTTCTGAAATCCGGTTCAACCGTACTGGTGGGAGAACGCGCCCTGACCGGGTCCTACTGCGTCATGGGAGGAGCACCCGGCACGCGAGAAACCGATCTGTTGGAAGCCGACAAAACGGTGGCGCAGATCGATGCGATCGTTCTGTCGGGCGGTTCGACCTATGGGCTGGATGCTGCATCCGGGGTGGTTGCGGGGCTGCGCGAACAGGGGCGCGGTTTTCCGCTGCTGAACCTGCGTATACCGCTGGTGCCCGCCGCGATCATATTCGATCTGCTTAACGGCGGAGAAAAGGACTGGCGCGACAATCCTTATCCGGCGCTGGGACGGCAGGCTTTGGATGATGCGCGCGCTGATTTCGAAATCGGCAGCGTCGGGGCCGGGACGGGTGCCTTGACCGGAACCCACAAGGGTGGGCTGGGATCCGCCTCGCTTGTTCTGGCTTCGGGCATGACTGTCGGCGCCTTGGTCGCGGTCAACCCGGTCGGTGCTGTCACCACACCCGGCGGCAGGCATTTCTGGGCCGCGCCGTTCGAGGTCGGGGAAGAGTTCGGCGGCCTTGGCCCCGATCCGCGTTCGGGGCTTGGGCGCCAGTTCACCAGCCTGAAGACCGCCGCGTTCGAGGACCTGGCCAACACCACGATCGGCATCGTCGCAACCGATGCCGCCCTGACCAAGGCGCAGGCCAAGCGCATCGCAACCGCCGCGCATGACGGCATCGCCCGGGCCATTGTGCCATCCCACTTGCCGAACGATGGTGACCTGATCTTTGCGGTTTCGACCAATGAGCGTCAGATCGACATGCCCGAGCGCGATATCCTTCAGATCGGCCATGCCGCCGCGCTTTGCATCTCGCGGGCAATCGCGCGGGCGGTATATCATGCGACACCTGCGGACGGCGACCTTTTGCCGTGCTGGTCATCCCCTACAGGCAGAAACTGATCACAATTGCCTGAAGGGTGCGACACAGTGCCGGTACAAATCCCCTCGCAGGTTGACTATGCCGTCTGACAGCGTTCCTTTTGGGACAGCCGAACCAAATCTGGAGATTCCGCCATGAACCGTATTCTTGCCACCGCCCTTGTTGGCCTTCTGGCCGCGCCTGCCTTTGCCGAAGGTGATGCCGCTGCTGGTGAAAAAGAATTCAAGAAGTGCAAATCCTGCCACATGATCGAAAGCCCCTCGGGCGAAGCGATCGTGAAGGGTGGCAAGACCGGCCCGAACCTCTATGGTGTTGCCGGACGCCCCGCAGGTAGCGTTGAGGGCTTCAAGTACAGCGACAGCATGGTCGCCGCGGGCGAAAAAGGCCTGGTCTGGGACGAAGCCACGTTCAGCGAGTTCAGCATGGACCCCAAAGGGTTCCTGCAGACTTACCTGGACGACACCTCGGCCAAGTCTAAGATGACCTTCAAGCTGAAGAAGGGCAATGAGGACGTTTTTGCCTATCTGCAGAGTGTCGCAACCGAATAAGACGGCATCCCGTCCATCCGAAAGGCCGCACGCCCCTGCGGCCTTTCGTGCGATTGAACGACGCGCAAATCAGCGTCACTTTGACAAGGCGGGTGATCTGTACGGTCATGCCGAACCTTGACGAGAAAACCGACACAAGAACAGAGCCAGACCGGCCGCCCCAAGTCCGTCAGCGTCATACGCGCAGAGAACGGCAACAGGAGAGTTTGACATGGGACTCATGATTCCGGCGTGGATCGACGGTGAACTGGCACCGGTCGACAAGCTGGAAGCCCACGAGAAGGGCCTCAAGCACAAGGCGGTGTCGGTCTTTGTCGTGCGCGGGACCGAGATCCTGATGCAGCGCCGGGCGCTGGGCAAGTATCACACACCGGGCCTTTGGGCCAATACCTGCTGCACCCATCCCGACTGGGACGAGACCTCGTCCGCCTGCGCCGTGCGCCGGATGAACGAAGAGCTGGGGATCACCGGGCTGTATCCCGAATACCGGCACCGGCTGGAATATCACGCCGACGTCGGCAATGGCATGGTCGAGAACGAAGTCGTGGACGTGTTTCTGGCCCATTCCCGAGGCCCGCTGGATGTCAAGCCGAACCCGGATGAGGTTATGGACACTCGCTGGGTCGACTATCACGATCTGCTGGCCGAGGTGCACCGCCACCCCGACCGTTTTACCCCGTGGCTGAAGATTTATCTGCACAACCACGCCGACACGATCTTTGGGCCTGACCTGATCATCTCGGCCAAGTCCTGAGGCTTGCGCGCCGCCTTTGCGCCTGCTTTTTTGAGCGCAGGCAAGGGGAGAGACGAGATGACGGTTCTGATCGCCGGTGCAGGTATCGCGGGATTGAGCCTGGGGCTGACGCTGCACCAGATCGGCGTACCCTTTCGCATTTATGAATCAACCCGCGAAATCCGGCCTTTGGGCGTGGGCATCAACCTGCAACCCAATGCAGTGCGGGAGTTTTTTGACCTCGGCCTGAGCAATGAGCTGGATGCAATCGGCGTCCGAACCCGGCAATACGGGTTCTATTCCAAGCTTGGCAAAACCATCTGGGAAGAGCCGCGCGGCACCTGGGCGGGCTATGCCTGGCCGCAATACTCGGTGCATCGCGGGCGGCTGCAAATGATGCTTTACCACGCGCTGGAGGCACGCGCGGGAACCGGCTGTATCGAAACCGGCGCGCGGGCGGTTGGGTTTGACGGGGCCGCTCTACTGCTGGAGGACGGGCGGCGCATTGAAGGGTCGCTGCTGATCGCGGCGGACGGCATTCATTCGGCCATCCGGGCGCAGATGTATCCGGACGAGGGCACGCCGATCTGGAACGGGCGGGTGTTGTGGCGGGCAACCACGCGCGCGCCGGTCTGGTTCGGAGGCGGCGCGATGGTGATGATCGGCCATGACGATTTGCGGCTGGTGGCGTATCCGATATCCGATCCGGATGCCAACGGTCTGGCGGAGATCAACTGGATCGCGGAAAAGCGATTTCCGCTGGATGCGTCGTGGAAGAAAGAGGACTGGAACCGCGCCGCCGAAATCAACGATTTTCTGCCGGAGTTCGAAAATTGGATTTTCGACTGGATCGACGTTCCGGCGCTGATCCGGGGGGCGGATGTAGTTTTCGAATACCCGATGGTCGACCGCGACCCGCTGCCGCAATGGACGCACGGCCCGGTCACATTGATCGGGGATGCAGCGCACCCGACCTATCCGGTGGGCTCGAACGGCGCCAGTCAAGGCATCATCGACGCGCGGGTGATCGGGGCCAAGATGCTGAGCCATGGTGTGAACCCGTTGGCGTTAAGCGCCTATGAAGCCGAACTGCGCCCTGTCACCACCGCCGTAGGGCAGGCCAACCGGGCGGGCGGAGGCCCGGACGCTGTGCTGCAACGGGTCGAGGATCTGTCCGGCGGCAATTTCGAGGATATCGATCAGGTGATCCCAAAGGCGGACCTTGCGGCCCATGCGGAGAAGTACAAATCCATCGCCGGGTTCTCGATTGCCGAACTGAACGCGCGACCAAGAACGGTTCCCGAGGGGGCCTGGGTTGGAGAATAGGTTCTGCCTCTGTCGTACTCCATTGTACGAAGTATGATCTGCTTTGCGGACGAAGCACCAATTCGCCTCTCCTGCACCAATGGCCGGTTTAGGAGCTTTGCAATCGCATCGCATATCACCTCGGGCGGATTCCGGGCTTTCGCCGCAGACGCAGACTCACCCTAGAGCGATTACGGGAGCGACCATTCAGATACTGACGACTGCGTCGCCATCGATGGAAGCAAGTTCAAGGCAATGAAAAGCCGGAACCGGAACTTCACAACGGGCACCACCCAGTCCTCAAGCCGATCAGGAAGCAGCGACGACTGACTGCGCTCGATACCCTCGATAAATCCCGACATGCCTGCTCCTGCCGTTTCGACAAAGCAAATTTCACAACGGAGGTTTCACACAACCTCGGCCGTTTTTGGTACTGCACTGCAGGTGGCGTGATCTTTCTTTCTGAATGCGGTGATGACTATTGGTGCAACTTCATGTGTGGTACACCGTCAGACGTTTTTTCACGGGATGCGCCAACCGGGCCAACAACAGCCTTGATGCGCTTACGCAGGCCGGAAAAGCCGTCGAACTTCACGACGTCGATCGCTTCGTCCAGTTCCAGATCCAAGCGGTACCAGCCCGGCCGCACCCGCTGGGCGGACTTAATTGTCGCACGAAAGGGCTGTGACAGATACTGACCGGCGACACGCCCTCCGGGATGCCAGCCATAAGGCGACCGGTCTCCTATTGCGGCGACCAGGGTATTCCAGTCTCGAAAACCGTGCTGTTTCGCCACTTGTTCCAGTGCTGCGGAGTGGCTGACGATCACTCCCTCCGCCGCAAGTCGCTTACGCAGTTCCCGGGCGAACAGCTTTGCCTGCACCGCCGTCAATTCGAGATCGGTCATGGCTGCGTCCCCACCCTGTCGTGCAGCAGGCCCCAGCGAAGTTTTCGGGCGCGCGTGCTCTGAGCTAGTACGAAGCCCGTCAGACCCAGCAGCAGCCCTTCGGCAGCAGGTGCCGCGAACCAGATGCCCTTCTCTCCAAATGCCATCACCAAGGCAAACGTCAGTGGTATTGTGAAGAAGTAGGGCTTTGACAGGCTCAACACAGCTGCGCGCGTCGCATCTCCGATGGCCTGAAAATAGGACGCGATCATCATCAGAGGGCCTGTCAGAAAGAACATGGCGGTGAGGGTCGGCAAGATCCGCCCGACCTCGGCGACAACACCGGCATCCGACACGAAAGCAGATCCTATTTGCCCGGCGAAAATCGACATGGCGGCTTGCGCCGCCACGCAGTAGACAAGCGCCGCGATAATCGCGAACTTCAAGCTGCTGTCCGACCGGTGCCAGTTCCGTGCGCCAAAGTTGTTGCCGATGATGGTCTGCATTGCGTGCGAAAGCCCCAGAAGCGGGAAGAAAGAGAAGGTCAGCACCCGCGTGATGATACCATAGGCCGACATCGTGTCCACAAAGTGAGGAGTGCCGCTCAGTTGCAGTGCGGCGATGATCGCGGCCGATCCGAGTGCCAGCCCAACGAAGTTCAGGCTTTGAGGTGCGCCCAGAACGAGTATTCGGCGCCACCCGTATGTCAGCCTGCCCTGGGCGAGCGCCGTCGGTGCGAGCTGAGTGTCGCTTCGAAAACGGAACGTCAGGAGGACGACAAAGGCAAGCGACTGGGCCGCAACCGTGCCATAGGCCGATCCAGAAACACCCAACCCCATCTGTGCGATGAACAGGTAATTGAAGCCTATGTTTGCAATCGAAGTCAGAAGGCTGACGACGGTCATGAGCCCAATCCGGCCCTCGTTTCTCAGCGCGTCGGAATTTACCGACAGGATATAGAGGACAGGCGAGAAAAGCACCGTGATACGCAGATAGGTCAGCGCCATTCCGGCCAGCTCTTCTGACCCGCCGGTTACGGTCGTCGTAAACCACGGACCGAAAATGAGAAACAGGAGGATCAGCCCGCCGCTTGCAAGCAGGGCAAATCCGTGCGCCCCCGCGAATATGGAGCGTGCGGCTTCGATATGGCCTGCCCCGAGGTGGCGGGCCAGAACGCTCGACATGCCGCTGGAAACCAGGGTCGCAATTGCGCCGATCAAAATATACGCGGGGAAAACCGCCGTGATTGCCGCGAGCGCCGCAGCACCGACGAAATATCCCAGAAACAGGGCATCGACGATGGCAATCAAGCCGTTCAGGCTCATGACGAAAATGATCGGAAGGGCGGTTCTCGCATAAAGACCACCAATCGATGCACTCAGGAACGTGTTCGGGAGGGAGGCTGACACGGCTCTGGATTCCTCTGACAAGATCGCGCTTATCAAGATGGGAACCCGCATTGCCATCCGCGCGAACTGCTCGGAGGATCAGAAAGACAGTTCTATGCAGCACTTCACCAAGACAGAATTGTCAGCGGGTGGCGGGCGTCTGCGGCCTGCTACCTAGCTATCTGCGCATTGTCGATCCGTCAAGCCGGTGACACGCCATCGAGGAGCTACACCTATTGGTCGCCCTCAAGTCTTGCATTCCAGAATGCTACCAATCGTGCATGGCGTGAAACATCCTGGTCAGGGCCATCTGAACCTCCTCCACTGAATTGGCCCGCCGTTATGTTTAGGGAAACGAAGGATCAGAATGGCCAATAAACGACAAAAGCCTGCATCGACCTGGTCCGCGAAGAATTGGGTGTCTCGAAGCCGTCGTTCAATGGCTAACTATGGTAGAAAGGCCTTTTCGCAGTGCCGCCAGTCGTTCCAGAACAGCGCTGTGCTTCTCATCAAGCTCTGCTCTGAGCCGGTCAATGTGTTGCAGCTTCTCTGTCAATTTGTCTATGCCGCCGTCGCATGGACCAGAGCCCTCGTCGGAAAGGCAGGCGCTCATGGCCCGTATTTCGCGCGTAGAAAAGCCCGTCGCAATGAAATCGCGGATACGGCCAGCCCTTCGAAGATCGGCTTCGCCGTAGCAACGATACCCGTTCGGCGCTCGTCCAACTTGCAGCAAGCCTTTTTTCTCGTAGTGGCGCAACATGCGCTGCGTGATCCCAAGCCGCTCTGCAGCTTCCTTTGCGTGCATGTGGGAACCCTCCGCTAGACCCGACAGAGATGTAAGTCACATACGTGACAGTCAAGGGTGAACCGGATGGTTTGTTGCAATCATCCGGACCCCAAGAGATCAGCTTCGCAGCGACCAACCGCCATCGACGGTCAGAACTTGTCCTGTCAGCCATTCATTTTCGGCGCTCCCGAGGTGTAAAATCCAGGGTACGATGTCAGCCGTCACGCCGCGACGTCCCAGCGGGATTTGGGCGGCTTCCCGTTCCTCAACCTGCTGCGCCATCTCTTCAGGCAGACCCATGAAGCCAGTCAATGCCCCACTTTTGACCGGCCCCGGCGCTATCGCGTTTACACGAATTCCGTCACCAGCAAGCTCAACAGCCCAGGATTTGGTCAAATACTCCAGGGCTGACTTTGTCGCGCCGTAATGCGCCAGCATCGGTGCTGCGTTCCGTGAAACCGCTGTTCCGATATTCACGATTGCGCCCTTACTCTCTTTCAGCGCTGCCTTGCCCGCCTTTACCAATTGCGAAGGTGCGCCGATGTTTATAGCTGACATTTTTGCGATAATATCCACGTCATAGGCATCGATGGGAAGAGGTTGCCCTGCACCGGAATTGTTGACAATCAGATCGATACGCCCCCAACGAGATAGTGCGGCTTCAACGATCCGTGCCCCGCTAGTCCGGTCGGAGCTATCTATTTGCAGCACTTCGTTGTTATCGCTCGCAGCCGCCATTGCCGCCAACTTGTCCGCGTTTCGGCCGGTGATCAGTACATTCGCACCCTGCTTTGCAAGCTCGGTCGCTGCCGCCTTGCCAATACCAGAGCTGCCTCCGGTAACAATTGCCACCTTACCCTGCCATGCACCATTCTGTGTCACTTCTCTTCATCTCCATCCTTGGATCAATTCGTGTCGATCGGAGATGTGCCTAGCGCCTTGACACTAGCGTCAAGGTCAAGCGCTTTTCATAGCGTTGGTTGGGAGCCTATGGAGGTTCGGGCATATGTGCATTTCGGGTCCCGGCCGGACTCTGTTGAAAAACTCGGTTATCGGGCAAATTCGGGTCAAAATGCCCCTACAGGCCCGTTGGGAGCTTTCGGCTGAGGGGTTCGGCCAACTCCGACACTGACCGCTTGGGGATGCGCTCAACCGGTTCGGGACGAGGCATTGTCGATCCGTCAAGTCGGTGGCAGGCCATCGCGGAGCTGCACCTTTTGGCTGTCCTCAAGTCTTGCATTCCAGAAGCCACCAATCATGCATGGCGTGAAACATCTTGGTCAGAGCCATCGCCTTTTCGGTGGCCGTATACTCGACCCGCGGTGGCACTTCCGGAAACACCTTTCGGGTGACCAGCCCATCGTCCTCCAGCGCCCGAAGTTGCCCGGTCAGCATGGTCTGCGTTATCCCGTCCACGTCCCGCCTGAGCTCGCCGAAGCGCTTCGTGCCCTGGAAGATCAGCACCTGAAGTATGATCAGTTTCCATTTGCCACCGATCAGGCGAGCGATTTCGGGCATGGGGCAGCGCTCGGCAAAGGCATCGCCCGACGGCCGTGGTTCGTCCCTGTTGCTTATGGTGACATTCATGGCGGCCTCCACAGTACTGATTTGCTACCAACTACCATTTTATGAGTATCCTCACAAATCAAACCTTTTGTATGGAATTTTACCGGGTTGCCCCATCGCGCGGCCGAGAAATTGCCACCAATAGTAGCAATTATCTGACTAAGTATGAAAAAACTGACGTCTTTTCAATCGGTTGTAATACCCCATATTGCTGGCACGCAAACAGAAACAGGGAAGAACAAACCATGCTTTTGGAAGGGAAAACCGCAATCGTTCTCGGTGTGAACGGGCATATCGGACGTCATGTAGCGGAGCGATTTTTGCGGGAAGGAGCGATCGTGTTCGGTGCCGGTCGGAACGGTGCCAATGCACCTATCGCTGAAAAGCTTGCCGATTACCGAGATATTGACGCCACCGACACTTCGGCGGTGTCCGACTTTGTGGACGCGGTCTGGGACAGGCAAGGCCGCATCGACGTTGTGGTGAACCTCGCAGGCGCACGACCCACGGACTATCATCACGGCAAACCGAGCGTCGAGGTATCCTCTGAGCAGTTCCTTCTGCCACTGTCCATCGACACCTGCGCTCAATTCAACTCGGCCAAAGCGGCCTATCCTCACATGGCCCGGCAGGGATTTGGTACGGTGATCTTCAACACCTCGACCCTGGCCAAGGTCGGAGCACCCTGGTCAGCGGCGGCTTCGGCCTCACATGCCGCGACCGAAGGGTTGATGCGCGTGCTGGCGCATGAATGGGGCCCGACCGGTATTCGGGTTCTCGGCGTACGGTCCGAGGCGATGCCGGAATCGCCGACCATTGACTACACATTCAAGACGATGGGCGGGCAGATCGGCCTCGACTACGCGGGCATGAAGGATTTTGTCGAGCAGAACAAGACCGCGCTCAAACGCCTGCCATCTGCCGAAGACACTGCCGGGGTCTTCGCCTTTGCCGCGTCCGACCTTGCTGCCTGCATGGCAGGCACCATGCTCAACCAATCGGCGGGGCATATCCTGGAATGACGGCGACTGGCGGAACTCACGGCAATCAGAGATCAGGGATTACCGCTGATCCGAAGTGCCGGGTATCCAGAAGGCAAACCGGTTCCTTTGCCTCGAACGGGTAGTCTTCAGGCCGGTTCAAAAGAGCCCACGATCGAAGCGACAGAAGGGTTTTCAGATTTTTGACGGGTCTGAGCCGGAAGCGATAGCCTGAAGAAGCCTCGGTCGGTCCTCCTCATAAGCGTGGGCAAAAGAGGCCGGGGCCGTGGTATCAGGGTCGTGCTTGGCCCCCCAATAGGCCATCTCGACCAACACCGGCACAAGCGCCAGCCCCGCCGCCGTCGGCTCGTAACGGATCTGTCGGCTGTCGCCTTCGACACGCTGTGACGTAATCAGCCCTGCCTGGGTCAACTTGTCGAGCCGGTCGGCCAGAATATTGGTCGATATTTTTTCCTCAGATGCCTGGAACTCTCTGAATCCGTGTTTTCCCTGAAACAACAGGTCCCGCAGAATAAGTAGCGTCCAACGGTCACCGAAGATCTCAAGCCCGAAGTTGATCGGACAATGTGAACGTAACTCACGGGACGGTCTGACCATGTGAATCCCCAAAATTATCACTTGCATTATGCAAGTAATCGAAGTACCACTTGCATAATGCAACCTATTTAGGAGAACCCGCAATGGCAAGAAAATTCTGGTTCGCCTTTGCTGCCTACGTCGCGCCGACCTTCCCCCTTGGCTATCTGTGGCACTTGTCTTTCTTTCAGCACCGCTATGACGCGCTCGGCCTGTACCGAGAGGAGGTGATCATCCCTCTTGGTCTCGCTGCGATGGTCGCGCAGGGGCTGGTGTTTGCTTTTATCTACCCCCGGCTCTTCAGCACCGCGGCCACGGATTGGCTGGTTAGTGCGTTGAAGTTCTTCCTTATTTTTGGCCTGCTTTCCTGGTCGTTTCAGGTTCTACCGGTCGCAGCCAAATACAACATGGTATCGGCAATCTCATTCATCACACTCGAGACAGTGTTTACGTTTGTACACTTTGCGGTAACGGCGCCGCTCATTGCCCTGGCGTGGCGGCAAAGCTCACCCTTGGCCGCATCCAAGGCAGTTTCTCTTTGATGAGTCCTGCGAGCTGAGTGGCAATGACCGAACTCGGCGGCCCGGAACACAACCTGAATCAGGAAACAGAAATGACATTGACCATCCACACAATCAGCGGCGCACCACGGCCCTGGCGGGTGCTTGTGGCTCTTGCGCTAAAAGGCATCCCTTGGGAACAGCACGTGCTGCGTGCCTCAGCCGGAGAGCACAAATCCGAGCCTTTCCTGTCGCTCAATCCCCGCGGCACCGTCCCGGTGTTGGAAGCGGACGGCATCGTCATCCGCGATTCGATAGCAGCACTTGCGTGGCTGGATCGACGTTTTCCCGAACCTCGACTCTTTGGTGCGACACCGGACGAGGCCGCGCGAATCTGGCAGATCACCATGGAAGCCTGCGATTATGTGCGGGAGGCCAACCGCGCCGTACTGGTGCCGGTCCTGCTGCAGCGCCTCGACCCGGAACCGGGCAGCGAAGAAGAAAAGGCGCTGATCGGGGCCAGCGAGAAGCTGCATTCGGAATGTCGCTGGCTTGAGAGCCTGCTCGCGGAAGGCCCCTATTTGGCGGGAGATGTACCGAGTGCGGCAGACGCTGTCGTGTTCCCGGAAATCCGCCTTATCCAACGGGCGGTCGAAAACCACCACAAGGTAATGGACCGGCTCGGTTTCGGCTATCCGCCAGACCTCTATCCAAGGGTGTCCGATTGGAAAGCCCGGATGAGCGAGCTTCCCGGTATAGAGGAGACGTTGCCACCACATTGGAATGAAAAGGAGGCAGTACCGTCCATGCGAAACTATAAAAAGTCACTCACGGTCGCGGCCACGCCGGAACAAGCCTTCGAAGCACTGACAATGGGGTTCGAACACTGGTGGACCACACCTGATCAGCCGATCCGAAATGAGGGCGATCGGGCCAGATTCACCTTTCCGCCGGGCCGGTCGTACTGGACTTTCGAAGCCAGGCGGCTTGTTCCCGGCAAACTGGTCGAGTTGGAATGCGTCGAGGCGCTGCACCTGCATGAAGGCAAGCCCAGGGAGATCGAGACAGAATGGCTCGGCACGCGGACGATCTGGACAATTTCGCCCGAAGAAAACGGCGCTAGAATCCGCTTCGAACATGTCGGACTTGCCCCCAACTTGCATTGCTACGAGGTTTGCGAAGCAGGATGGGACAGGTTCTTTGTCGATAGCCTGAAGGCCTATCTCGATACCGGCACGGGTATGCCGCACCGTGCATGAGATAGGTCGGTCGTAAGGGCAATGGAAAAGGCTGTTTGCCAGTGAACGTCGTCGATCAGATGACCATGCGGCTGCTTGAAGGGGCAGGAATCGGTCCAGGCATGCGCGTGCTTGATATCGGTTGCGGAACGGGCGCGGTGTCATTCATGGCGGCGGAACGCGTCGGATCGCACGGTCAGGTGATCGGTCTTGATCGGGACGCCGGCGCATTGCAATTGGCGCGCGCCAGACAAATCGAACTGGGATTGCTCAATATTTCCTTCCGTGAGGGAGGCTTTGACGCGGCAGGAGTCGGGGACGAATCCTGCGACGCCACCATCGGGCGGCGTGTGCTGATGTATCAGTCAGATCCTGTGGCCGCGGTACGCAGCCTTGTTCGTGTCGTCAAGCCGGGCGGGCGGGTCTTGTTCCATGAACATGACCTGACCACGATCGAACAGGTCGGAGCGCCTTGGCCGCTGCATGATCGGGTCCGAGGCTGGTTGCGCGATATGCTGTCGGCAGAAGGTGCCGACATCCACATGGGCCACCATTTGCACTCCGTTCTATCGAAAGCAGGACTGGAGGTAGAAGAATTCCGTGCCGAAGCGAACCTTCTGACACCCTCGTCCCGCTACCCGATTGCTTCGATCGTCCGCGCGGCGCTTCCGCGCCTTGAACGGTTCTCGATTGCATCGAAGGCCGACATCGATATCGATACGCTCGATCAACGGCTGATTGACGAGCGCCGGTGCGCCCAAGCGATCTGCGTATGGGAGATTGTATTCTGCGCCACGGCACGGAAGCCTGCCAGGGACGGGTCGGCGCGGCAGCTGCGCTCCCTGTAAAAGAGGAAGCGCAGATGAGACTCTTCTTGCTCGGCGCAAACGGCCGAACCGGCCGCGAGCTCATCCGCCTAGCTCTGGAAGGGGGCAACAGCGTCACGGCGCTGGTGCGGTCCAGGGACAGGCTTTCCGATATCCACCATCGGAATCTGACGATCCACGCGGGCAGCGCTTGCGATACCGAAATATTGGCGGCGCGGGTTCTTCAGTGCGCCGTGCCGCGCTCCATCGAGGCGGCACGGCGCATGGAACAGATCATCTGTGCTGCTACAGTCGACTGGACAATCGTGCGCACCGGCTTCCTCAAGAACGGGATTGACGGAACTTGCCGGACCGAGGTGGGCTCTCTTCCCGCGGAGGTCAGGGCAGTTTCACGCACTGCGCTTGCGCGATTTCTCCTCTCGGAGATAAGGCAGCCCTGTCAAGTTCGGAAAGTCGTCGGTCTGTGCGGCCTAGTGTCAATGCGTTACGAGCTGAGTATTCTCACATGGCTGCCAATGGAGCTTTAAGCAAATGTGCCATGCTCGGCGGCGCTCGCCCGCGAATACATGGATACATTGCGCCGACAGGTGGTTTTCCACGTTCTCTGAGTGCAATCCGTATTCCTAAAGTTACCAAACATCGCCGAGTTTCGTTAGATGATCCTCTGTTCGAGTTCAGAAGGATCTTCAACCTCAACGTGCCAGTAAGCACGCGCTTGAGGAGAAAGCTTGTCGAGTATCCGCTGAAAGTCCCTCGCATTTACGTGCCGCCGCAATGCCCAAGCCACCGCTTCGATGGCATTGTCAGGTGTGAGGTTGTGATGTTTTCGGACGGCTTTGACTTCATCGATGAGAGAAGCACGGTCACCGAACGGAAGCGGTTCTTCCGAGATGTCCCAATCCTTCACGAAAATCGCACGGGGCACACACGGGAGCACACTGGCGAAATCTAGCCCCTCCTGAGCAGTTAAACGCCGCCGAAACACCTGGAATACCGCATCAAGCGCTGTGTAGGCGTTGTTGTCAGACACCAGGCACATTCTTTCTTTGGCATCGTCAAGCAAAGCACGCCATTCCTTCGTGGCGTGCCGGTATGTCCATGGCATCGGCATTTTTTTTCCAAGGCAAAAAGAACCGCCTTGGACTGTAGCTTGGCAACGTGGAAACGGGCAAGTGAGCAAGGCGAAGAATGCAGTCGCTCATCCATCCCAAAAACAAGATCGGGCCAAGCGATATGTTGCGACACGCCGAAATGTGGCATCTGGTGCCTTTGGCTTGCGTCCAGTTTACCCGCTCCTCGATGGTCGACACGGCTCGCAGCGAAGCGTCGCTTGATTTTCGCGCGTAGAGTGGCCGACAATGACCGAACTGATGACACATGCAGCTCCACGGCCCCCGCCATGCCGCGTCTGCGTGAAGTTTCTGCTCATGCTGTAGCGGCAACTGCACCAGTCCGCTTTTCCCGCGACCCAATAATTGCCCCGGCGAAAATGCTGCGCGCTCGATAAAGATCCGGATCAACGGGCTGCGCCACGGCAACGACAAGTGGAGACGTACGGCGGGAAAGGGTCGGCCTCGCCTTACGCAATGACAGCTATTGTGCGCATAGCGTCCGTTCGGACCCTACGCAGCATGAGGTAGTTTGGGCTGATATTGTTGAAAAACTCGAAAATTTCACGTTCTCGATTTTCGCAAGACGCCAGAGCATCAGAAAAGTCGCCGCTGTTTGCGCCCAGCTGGTCATGAGCGCCTCATACATCGCCGCACCCGTGTTTTGGCCGACCCCTTAGCCAAATTTTCGGGCTGGCATTCTATGGCCTGCTTTTTCGCTGACTTTTGGCAAAATCTGACTTTTTCAACAGTATGGGTTCACTACCGGCATTCGCCGCCTGATCACGAGTGACTGGTTCGGGGAACACCGCCGTTCGCCGCGCAGCGCACGAACGGGTACGACGCGGGACAAAGTGTGTGTTCTCTGCAATCACACCAATGGCTGCTGGATGCGGTTACCTGCAGGTCGCCCAACTCCAACAAACTCTGGGGCGTGTTTTTGCATAGTGCTGGATTTCTCGACGCTTGTGTCGTCAATAACAGCTTGCCGTTAAGTCGTTAAGCTGTTGACCCAAGCTAAATCGCTTGATTAAACAATCGAACCCAATTTGCAGTTGCAAGTTCAAGTCTATAGAGAGTTCAGAAACATGGCAGATAATGCGCACGGGGGCCACGCGGACCCACATTGGTTTGTGTCTCCAGGCGACGGCGATTATCTGGCAATCGTTGTTCTCGTTATTGTCGTTGGCGGGCTCTACGGTATCGTATACCTCTATGCCGCGTTCGACCGCTGGGCGGAACATAAGGCCCAAGGGACACCGCTTGCGAAGACCATTCCAACCTTGTTGGCGATAGCACTGATTTACGAAATCTTTCCTGTAGATCATTTTCACCCGCTGCTGCCCTTAAGCGCCATTCTCATTGCCCTTATGGCTGATTGGTCTCGTTTTCATCTGAATTTCAAAGCTGATGCCGGTCCATCTGCTCCACCTACCACACCGCTTGAGAAGGGGGAGAACGACGATGTTTGAGCTTATGTTCACGTCCTTTCCTGCAGTGATCCGCTATTTTCAATTGCGGCGTCGCGGTGAAGCAATAACCGTTTGGAATATGAAAACGGCCGTGTTTTTGTGGGCAATCATGGCCTTCGCTGTTTTCACGATTGTCTTTTACTATCACCCAAAAACTTACGCGGGCGTGGTGCCCTTCCGTACCGTGTCTGTCGTTGCGCAAACCACTGGCCCAGTGACTGAGGTTGCTGTCGTCAACGGCCAGCGGGTTGAGCCGGGTGACCTGCTGTTTCGCATCGAAGATAGTGCCCAACGCGCAGCTTTGGCGGAGGCAGAGGCGCAACTAGCTGTGATTGACGCCGAAGAGATTAAGGCAGAGGACAATAAAAAGGTCGCACAAGCGGGCGTGGCCGAAATCGAGGCCCGTATTGTTAGCCTGGAAAACGATCTGGGCGATGCTCAAGCCTTGGTCAGTCGCGGGGTAGGAACGACGAATACTGTCATCGAAGCGACCGCTGCCTTGGAAGCTGCCGAAGCCGACCTGCAGGCAGCAAAATCGCAACTCGACCTCGCTTTGGTCGAAATTGAACAAAGCCTCCCGGCAGAACGCCAGGCGATTAAGACTACAATTGAGCAGGCAAATACCGCACTCGCATTTACCGAAGTCAGAAGTCTGGTTCGAGGAACCGTCACACAGCTTGCTCTGAGCGTTGGCAGCCCCGCGACGACACTGGTTGTTCGCCCGTCGATGATTATCATTCCTGACCGTCAGGAAGATTTACCAGTCCGTGTCGTGGCCGGATTCTCTCAGGTAGCCAACTCCACGATTTACGACGGAATGCCGGTAGAGATTGCATGCGAAACCAACGCCAATATTGCATTCCGAAACGCAATTTTCCCGGCTCATATCGTTTCTGTGCAACCAGCAGTCGCGACTGGTCAGGTAGTGCCAAGCGGAGACTTGCTTGAGCTGAACAAAGCAGCATATCGTGGCAGCGTTCAGGCCTTTATTGAATTGGTGCACAAAGAACACGAAGCCATGTTGCTCGACGGATCAGGCTGCATCGTTCAAGGATACACAAATAACATCGACGGAACTTTTGGGCATATCGTTGCTGCGACCGGCGTGGTCAAAGCTGCCGGGTTGCGCATTAAGGTGCTTGGGTCAATTTTGATGGGAATTGGTTTGGCCGGTGGTGGTGGGCATTAGATCTATTTTTTGCAAGTTCGAGTTTGTGGTTTGCGGACATTCACCATGAAAGCCACAAAGGTCATTTCGGACTCAAACTGGATGTCCGATCCGTACGCCTAAAACATCATCGCCGCATGAACCGCCTTCTGCCAGCGGGCATAGGCTGAATCTCGGTCGCTTTGGGCCATTTCCGGTTCGAACCGGCGATCCAGCGCCCAGGTGGCGGCAAAGCCCTCCTGATCGGGGTAAACACCTGCCTGCATCCCCGCCAGCCACGCGGCGCCCAGCGCGGTGGTTTCCTGCATGACCGGCCGGTCGACGGGCGCGCCCAGAAGGTCGGCCAGCCCCTGCATCGCCCAGTCCGAGGCGCTCATGCCGCCGTCGACGCGCAGGATCACATCCGTTTCGGCACCCCAGTCGCCCTGCATCGCCTGCCACAGGTCTCGGGTCTGATAGGCGATGCTTTCCAGCGTGGCACGGGCAATCTCGGCCCTGCCGGAATTGCGGGTCAGGCCAAACATCGCCCCCCGGCAGTCGGGATTCCAATAGGGCGCGCCGAGACCGGTGAAGGCCGGCACAAGCACGACTTTTTGCGTCTGATCGGCCCGTGCTGCCAGCTCGCCGCTTTGCGCGGCATTGTCGATGATTTTTAGCGCGTCGCGCAGCCATTGCACCGCTGCGCCGGCGATAAAGATCGACCCTTCAAGCGCATAGGTTCGCTTTCCGCCCAACTGATACGCGATGGTTGTCAGCAGACGGTTGTTTGACAATACCGGCTTGGCCCCGGTGTTGAGAAGGGCGAAACAGCCGGTGCCATAGGTGGATTTCATCATTCCCGGCGCAAAACAGGCCTGCCCGATGGTGGCCGCCTGTTGATCGCCGGCAACGCCGAGGATCGGTATTTTACCGCCCAAAAGTGTCGTGTGCCCGAAATCGGACGCACAGTCGCGAACTTGCGGGAGCATGGCCGTGGGAACGTCCAGCAGATCGCAGATTTCTGTGCTCCACATCCCCTTGTGGATGTCGAACAGCAGGGTGCGGGCGGCGTTGGTGGCGTCGGTGGCGTGCATCCGGCCTTCGGTCAGCCGCCAGATCAGGAAGCTGTCGATGGTGCCAAACAGAAGTTCACCCTTCTCGGCGCGTTCACGTGCGCCGGGGATCGAGTCGAGAATCCATTTCACCTTGGTGCCGGAAAAATAGGGATCAAGCAGCAGACCGGTCTGGTGAATGATGTCGTCTTCGCATCCAGCCTGACGGTAACGGTCACAGATCGCCGCTGTTCGCCGGTCCTGCCAGACGATAGCCCTGTGGATGGGCTTGCCTGTTGCCTTTTCCCAGACCACGGTGGTTTCGCGTTGGTTGGTGATCCCGATACTCGCCACCTGCGCGGGGGTGATGCCGTGGGTGTCCATCACCTGACGGCAGGTTTTCAGAACGCTGTCCCAGATTTCGTCCGCATCATGTTCGACCCAGCCTTCCTGTGGAAAATGCTGGGCGAACTCGACCTGAGCGGTTGCCACGCGCTGCATGTCCTGGTCGAACAGAATGGCCCTTGTGGATGTGGTTCCCTGATCGATGGCCATGACATAGGTCATCGGCACCCTCCCCTTGTCACTTTTGGAAGGACACTAGACCGAAGCGGCGCATTTGCGCCAGACCCGAGTTCAGAGGGCGGGAACCTCGACATTGTCGATCAGGCGGATGCCGTCGGCCCACCCGGCGGCCAACAGGCGCGCGGAATCGGTGGGGCGGTCCAGCGGCGCCAAGGTATGGGCGCTGCGCAAGTCGAAATATTCGATTTGCGTAAACCCCGCGCTGTGCAGTTCAGCAATCGCCGCCTTGGCCAGTGGCGCGAAACTCTCTCCTCTTGTCAGGGCATCCGCGACCGATTGCATGACCGGGTTCAGCCGGGCAGCCACGATCAGCCCTTCGCCAGACAGGCGCAGGTTGCGTGACGACATGGCCAGACCGGAGGGTTCCCGAACGGTCGGGCATCCGATCACGTCGATAGGAATGTCCAGATCGCGCGCCATGCGACGGACGACCATCAGCTGTTGAAAATCCTTCTCGCCGAAATAGGCGCGGCTGGCCTGTGTCTGCAGGAAAAGCTTTGCCACCACCGTGGCAACCCCGTCGAAATGACCGGGGCGAAACTCGCCCTCCATCACGTCGGTCAGACCAGCGACGGACACGTTTGTCGAAAAGCCTTCGGGGTAGATTTCTGCAGGCGCCGGAACATAGATCGCGTCGACGCCAAAAGGGGCAAGTTTTTCGGCATCCTCGACCTCGGTCCGGGGATATTTCTCCAGATCTTCGGGGTTGTTGAACTGCTTGGGGTTCACAAAAATCGTCACGATCACCCGGTCGCATTCGGCGCGGGCAGCTTCGGCCAGCGACAGGTGTCCCTGATGCAATGCCCCCATGGTGGGCACCACCCCGATAGTTTCACCGGCACGGGTCCAGGCGGTTGTTTTGGCGCGCAGATCGGCCAGGTGGCGCAGAATGGGTGCTGTCATTTCGACGAGCCTCTGTCGGGTGCGTGATCGGCAAACACATGTTCGGCCGCGGGGAAAGTGCGGGCGCGCACCTCGGCTGCGTATTCGGCAATCGCCGTCTCAGCCAAGGGGCCAAGCTCGGCGTAGCGTTTGACGAATTTCGGTTTGAAGGCGGTGAAGAACCCAAGCATATCGTCCACCACAAGGATCTGGCCGTCGCATCCCGCAGAGGCGCCGATGCCGATGGTCGGGATCGGCACTTCGGCAGTGATCCGGTCGGCCAGACTTTGAGGCACCTTTTCGAGCACGACCGAGAACGCACCGGCCTCGGCCACCGCGCGGGCATCGGCCAGCACTGCTTCGGCCTGCGCATCGCGGCCCTGCACCTTGTAGCCGCCCAGCGTATTGATCGATTGCGGGGTCAGGCCGATATGCGCCATAACCGGAATGCCGCGCTTGACCAGAAAGCGGATGGTTTCGGCCATCTCGACCCCGCCTTCGAGCTTGACCGCCACTGCCCCGGTTTCGGCCATCAGACGCGCGGCGTTGCGAAATGCCTGCGCCGGTCCTTCCTCGTAGCTGGCAAACGGCATGTCGATGACCATCATCGCCTTGTCCAGCCCGCGCGCGACGGCCCGCCCGTGCAGGATCATCATCTCCATCGTGACGCCAAGGGTCGAGGTCAGGCCATGCAGCACCATGCCGACGCTGTCACCGACCAGAACAAAATCGCAATGGGCATCCATCAGCCGGGCCATCGGAGTGGTATAGGCGGTCAGACTGACCAGCGGTTCGCCACCTTTGCGGGAACGGATGTCCTCGGCGTTGGGGGCTTTCTTGCGGGCTGTGGCGCTCATAATGGGTCCTGCGGGATTGGTTCGCTGCAGCGCGGCATAGCAGATGGGGCGTTTCAAAGAAAGCGTTTTGCGCCAACATTCCCTTGATTGGTCCGAGGTTTGAGAGGAGATTGAAAGACAAATGACCATCTCTGCGAGTCCGGTCATTCGAAAAAAGGGGAGAGTTTTCATGGGACAACCGATGTTTCGCACCTTTGCCTCGGCGCTGGCGCTGGGGGCCGGCCTGTTTGCGACACAGGGCTGGGCACAATCCGATATCACCATCGCGACACAGCTTGAGCCACCGCATCTGGACCCGACGAGTGCAGCAGCCCAGGCCATCGATACCGTGGTTTATACGAACGTGTTCGAAGGGCTGACCCGTTTCATGGGCGATGGATCGATTGTACCGGGGCTGGCAGAAGGCTGGGAGATTTCCGAGGACGGCACCGTCTATACCTTCAAGCTGCATGATGGCGTGACCTTCCATGATGGCAGCGCGATGGATGCCGAGGACGTCAAGTTCAGCCTCGACCGCGCCCGGGCCGAGGACAGCGCCAATGCGCAAAAGGCGCTGTTTGCCGGAATCACCGAGGTCGAGGTCGTCGACCCCCTGACCGTGAAGGTGACGCTTGATGGCCCGAACGGCAATTTCCTGTTCAACATGGCCTGGGGGGACGCGGTGATCGTTGCGCCCGAAAGCATCGAGAACATCAAGACCAATCCGGTAGGCACCGGCGCTTACAAGTTTGGTGAATGGGTGCAGGGCGACCGGATCACTCTGGAACGCAACCCGGACTATTGGGGCGCGCAACCGGCGCTGGAAAGAGCGACGTTCAAATTCATCTCGGACCCGACCGCCGCCTTTGCGGCAATGATGGCCGAAGATGTGGACGTGTTCGAAAACTTTCCGGCGCCTGAGAATCTGCCGCAATTCGAGGCAGACCCACGGTTTCAGGTCCTGATCGGGTCCACCGAAGGTGAAACGATCCTGTCCACCAACAACAAGAAACCGCCCTTTGACGATATCCGCGTTCGTCAGGCGATTGCACACGCTATTGACCGGCAGGCCATTATTGACGGGGCGATGTTCGGCTATGGCACGCCCATCGGCACGCACTTTGCGCCCCACAATCCGGCCTATGTCGATCTGACCGGAATTTCCGGCTATGACCCCGAAAAGGCAAAAGCCCTGTTGGCCGAAGCCGGGCTAGCCGACGGGTTCGAAACCACGCTGCACCTGCCGCCGCCATCCTATGCCCGTCGCGGGGGCGAGATTGTCGCCGCACAGTTGGCCGAAATCGGCATCAAGGCCGAGATCATCAATGTGGAATGGGCCCAGTGGCTGGAAAGCGTGTTCAAGGGCAAGGAATTCGGCCTGACGATCGTCAGCCATACTGAACCAATGGACATCGGCATTTATGCCCGTCCGGAGTACTATTTCCAGTACGACAACCCCGAGTTTCAGGCGCTGATGGAAACTCTGAACAAGACGACCGATCCGGATGAGCGCACGAAACTGCTGGGCGACGCGCAGCGGATGATCGCAGAAGATTACGTGAACGGTTATCTGTTCCAGTTTGCCAAAACAGGCGTAGCTAAGGCAGGTGTTCAAGGATTGTGGGTCAATTCGCCAACGGCCGCAGTTGATCTGACCGGAATATCCTGGGCCGAGTGATAACACAGATGCGTAGCCTCCGTCTTGCGGGGCTTCGCTTGTTCTACCCCGTGAACTGGTAACAAGAGCATGATGATATCGGGTGTCCTTCGGCCTTTTGTCCACGTGATGGTCTTGACCGCGCTCAGTTTGGTCAACCTCGCCCTTCCCGCCAACGCACAGGAGGAGCTGTCCGGGAATCTGGAGGTCATCACCACAACACCCGCTGCCCCCCTTGATGTCGGGGTCGGCATCAGGATCGATCAGATTGTCAACGTTGATCAGAAAGCGGAAAACTATGGTGCTGTCGCTGTCATAAGGGCTGAGTGGACAGATCCCGCACTCGCATTCGATCCAAACGAGATCGGGCGCGAAGTTCGGATATTAAAACCCAAGGCCCTAGCAGACTATGCATCGACCGTTGGCGCGATCATCCCGGTATTTGTAATCGAGAACCAGCAATCCAACCGCTGGATTCACCAATCCGCCGCGGCCATTCGTCCGGATGGAAGTGTGATCTATGTCGAGAAATCGTCACTAACGCTGCAGGCTCCGTACTTCGATTTCACCAAATACCCTTTCGACACGCAGCGTTTTCAGTTCGAGGTCAGTTCGGTTCTGCCCGCAAATTTCGTGACTTACCACCCCCTGAACGAATACTCCGGCCTCGGTGACCTGCTGGGTGAAGAAGAGTGGATTCTTGGAAACGCGCGCCTGACCAAAACCAATGTGCCGGGGATTTCAGGGAACGACAGCGATCAGATCACGCTGGTCTTCGAAGGAAGCAGGCACATTACCTATTACATCATACGGGTCTTCCTTCCGATGCTGGTGCTGATCACGGTCAGTTGGTCGGTCTTTTTCCTCGACGAATATCGCAAGCGGATCGAGATTTCTGGGGCAAACCTGCTGGTCTTTGTTGCATTCAACTGGGCCATATCGGCGGACCTGCCAAAGCTGGGCTATTTGACCTTTCTCGATTTCATCCTGCAGTGGATGTTCCTTGCCACGGGTGCGATCATCGTTTTCAACGTGGTCCTGAGTAAACTTAAACTGTCCGGGCGCGAGGACGCGGCCCGGAAGCTTGATAATTACGCCGTGAAATGGATCTATCCCATTGGCTATGCCGCCATTGTCGCCTATGCCGTCCTCAAGTTTCTGGTCACGCCTTAGATGCTGGACCCGAATGTAATCCCCGCCTAACGTGGCGCTGATGCTGCGCTACGCCCTCAAACGCCTGACCTCGCTGATCCTGAGCCTGGTGGTTGCCTCTGTTGTCATCTTCGCCGTGATCGAGGTGGCACCGGGGGATCCCGCATCATTCATGCTGGGGGTCAATGCGCAGCCCGATACGCTGGCCGCGCTGCGCGCTGAACTGGGCCTGGATGTGCCCAAGACACAGCGCTATTTCAACTGGGTCGGCGGGATGCTGAGCGGAGATTTCGGCACATCCTATACCTATCGCACGCCGGTTTCAGGCATGATCGCGGACCGGTTATGGGTATCGCTGCCGCTGGCGCTTTATGCCCTGGCGCTGTCGACTGCCATCGCGTTTCCAGCCGGACTTTATGCCGCTTCCCGGCGTGGCAAGGCCGGAGATGCCGCCGTGATGGGCGCGACCCAACTTGGCATCGCGGTCCCGAATTTCTGGTTCGCGATGATGCTGGTCCTGGTCTTTGCCATCAACTTGCGCTGGTTCAACGCGGGCGGGTTTGCCGGGTGGGAAAACGGTTTCTGGGGCGGGATGCACTCGCTGACGCTCCCCGCAGTTGCGCTGGCGCTGCCGCAGGCCGCTATTCTGGCGCGGGTGATGCGATCGGCGCTGCTGGACATTCTGGGCGAGGATTTCATGCGCACGGCCCGCGCCAAGGGGTTGAGCCGCCGTCAGGCGCTGTGGCGGCATGGGGTACGCAATGCGCTGATCC